>DAHVZT010000142.1 GCA_027323885.1 Acidobacteriaceae bacterium | reverse complement strand
GGAAATCGAAAAAACCGATTCCCACATTCCCTCCGCCTCGGCTACTGCTAAACTCATTCCAAATCAAAATACAAAAGGAGCCTTCCCCAGCACGATTACTCCCCACCCTTCAGGCTCATCCTTCGATTGGAAAAGACTGTTGGCCAACAGACAGGAAATCGCGTTTACCTTCCGGCAAAGCCGGGCGCTGCGTCAGATCGCGGCGCGCGAGGGACGGGCCTGCCGCCGCAAAGCTCACAACTCTGCCCCAGCACGTTCCTTTTTGGGAACGCGTTCCGTTTTGATACAAGCAAACTTCCGTAACCTCCCATTGGCTCTCTGGTTTGCCTTCGGATCGTTTCTAGTAATGGAAGAGGGAACGCCATGAGGACTCCAGCGACAGGTGCAGGCATAAGCGGGAATGCAGAGCAGAAGCCCAAGGACAGCGCAATTTTACCTCACGAGTGGGAGGCATTCGCCGACCGCAGGATCAGCGGCGCGATGGTGGCCGGACGGCCTGCAAAGCGAAAAATGCGCCGCGTCATCAGCCGCGAACAGGGACGCGCCCTTGAAACAATCGGGCATGCCGTGGATTACCTGAACGACCTTCACCTATCCGAAGGCCCCGAAGACGAACTTCTGAATGACGTTTGTCCCATAACCGAAGCCGTGCAGATCCTGGTCTCTCTTCATATGCAATTGCTGAGTTCTCTGCCCCTGGTCGAACCGCTGTCCCACCGGCTGTGGAATGCGATTTTTCATCGCCATCCAGCCCGCACTTCTGGCGTGGTACCTTTGTCGCTAAGGTAGATGCTGCGATGAAACTGGCGATCAACGGACAGGATCGTGAATTTCCTGAGCTTGACTCCGAACCACAGCTTTCTCGTCTCGTCACGCTGCTTCAGATGAAATCTGACCGCATTGCCATCGAGCGCAATGGTGAGATTGTTCCGCGCAAGGACTGGCCCCAGGTCACGCTGGCCGAGAACGACCGCCTTGAGGTTGTGCAGTTCGTCGGCGGCGGAAGCCGATCGCGGTAAGAATGGAATCAATGCGCGAACAGCAGCAGTCCAAACAGAAACAGCCACAGTACGCCCATAAAATGCCAGTACCATGCCGCGCAATCCACCATGATCTGGCGGATCTCCATTCGTTTTGCCGATCCTAGCGCAGCCAGCGCAGCGGCAATGAATCCCACGCCGAACAGGAGATGCAAGGCATGGCCGCCGGTAATCAGATAAAAGAAATGGCTGCTCGGGTTTGAGGCAAAAAATACGCCTTCCGCGGTAAGCTGCGTCCAGGCAATCCATTGTCCCGCAATGAAGAACGCTCCAAGAACGGCCGTCAACGCCAGCCACGGAAGAGCTCGTCGAGATGTCGGGCGGCCCATGCCAAGCCATTCCTCCATCACGTGCAGCTCATAGAACACGCTGCGCCGGGCCATCTCGATCGTTACGCTGCTCAGAAGGAGAATCGCCGTGTTGATCCACAAGATTGGCGGAAGCACGAGTGGCTTCCAGTCCAGGATGTATTGGTTTGCGGGATCGATCGGACCTGATTGTTGCGGCACATAAAAGGCGAGCACAAAAAACAGAAAAAAGATCAGGTCGCCGCCCAGTGCGAATCCCAAACCCATGCGATAGCGCGACAAAAGTTCGCGCGGTCCGCGTCGACCCGCCGGACGGCGGTCCCAGTTCTCATCCCCACCGCCACCACCGCCGGTCGATCTGGGATGGACCGGTGGACGCCCTCCTACCCCGGGATTTTTCCGTTCTATATCTGTGGGAACGCGGGTGATAGTGGCAGGCATGGCGGCGAATTTCCTGTATGGCGGAAGTCTACTCCTGTTTAGATGCTGCTTTCCAGTGGCATGCGGAGGAATTGAAGTGGCGCGGAAAGCGATCTGATTTGCGCGGCGAACGGTTCCGGGCGTTCAGGAATTTCCGCTGTCACGCCGCTCTTGAATCATCTGGAGAAAATAGCGATGGACGCGCCGGTCCTCTGACAGTTCCGGGTGAAACGTCGCGGCGAGAACATTTTTTTCGCGAACCAGAATCGGAGATCCGTCGCGCGTGGCGAGCACTTCCACTTCCGCACCCACCTGCGAAATGCGCGGCGCACGGATAAAGACCATCTCCAGCGGGCCGCCGGGCAGGCGGGTTTCGTCCGTCAGGATTTCGCTGTCAATCTGGCGGCCGTAGGCGTTGCGCTCCACGGATGCATCCAGCACGCCCAGGCTTTCCTGCTCCGGTCCAGACACATGTTTCGCCAACAAAATGCAGCCCGCGCAGGTGCCGAAGGTCGGCCGGCTTGCTGCAAAACTCCGCAGCGGCTCGAACAGTCCTTCGCGAGCCAGCAGCTTCAAGAAGGTCGTCGACTCACCGCCAGGGATGATCAGCCCATCGATCCCGGTAAGTTCCTGGGCCTTGCGAACCATCTTGACGCGCACGCCAATTTCCTCCAGGACGCGCGCATGCGAAGCATAGTCGCCCTGCAAGGCGAGGACGCCGATCGTCAGCTGTGGTGCGTTGCTGGAGGAGGACATTGAGTTTTCTGCGACTGCTGAAGGAACGGCTGCGCCTACCAGCCGCGGGTTTGCATCATGGACGATGCGTCGAGAGCCGCGACCGCAAGTCCCTTCATCGCGCCGGTGCATTCTTCGCTGGCCTCAGCGAGCACTTTAGGGTCATCGAAGAACGTGGTCGCACGCACGATAGCGCGGGCACGCACCTCCGCTTCCTCCGCCGGAGCAAAGGAATGCGAATCGCTCATGAAAATTCCGGAGCCGACAAACACCGCTTCCGCGCCGAGCTGACGAACCAGCGCAGCATCCGCCGGCGTGGCAATCCCGCCAGCGGAGAAATTCGGCACTGGCAGTTTGCCGCTCTTCGCCACCATGCGGATCAATTCGTAGGGCGCTCGATGTTCTTTGGCGGCCGCATACAATTCTTCTTCGCTCATCACGGTCAGCTGGCGCATGTCTTTCACAATCTGGCGCAGGTGCTTCACGGCATGCACGACGTCGCCCGTACCGGCCTCGCCTTTGGTGCGGATCATCGCTGCGCCTTCCGCAATCCGCCGCAATGCTTCGCCCAGATCGCGGGCGCCGCAGACAAACGGCGTCTTAAAGGCGTGCTTGTCGACATGGTGCAACTCATCGGCGGGCGTCAGCACTTCAGACTCGTCAATGAAATCGACGCCGAGCTCCTGCAGGACCTGCGCTTCGGCAAAGTGTCCGATGCGGCACTTCGCCATCACCGGAATGGAAGACGCACTCATGATCTCTTTGATTTTTTTGATGGAAGCCATCCGTGCCACGCCACCCTCAGCCCGAATCTGTGCGGGGACGCGTTCCAGCGCCATGACCGCGACGGCTCCGGCCTTTTCGGCGATCTCGGCCTGTTTCGCATCCGTGACGTCCATGATGACGCCGCCCTTCAGCATCTCGGCCAGACCGACCTTCAGGCGCAAACCGTGGCCTCCGCTTCCGTTATTTTTATGACCGGACATGGTGTTTCTCCCTTGCTCGCTAGCGAACTCTCAGCACCTTCCAAGTTTAGCAGTTCCCACACGCAGCGTTTTCCAGCGTCTTGTCAGGCGATCACGGTTGTTTCCGGAACATTTCCGCCGGATCGATCGCGACGAAATGCCTTCGCCGCGCGCCGGCACCGCGCCTTCGGATGGTGCGAATCCGTCCAGCATCGTCATGTCGAAAGAAATTCCCGCGCGCGTCAAGCAGAAAAGGAAGAACGCGGAGACAGGTTTCAAACCCGCATCATTTCGGATGGGAGATACTGTACGCCGAGGTCTGGATCAGCAACTTCGCTTCGTCCGGATCTACAGGTTCCACATTCAACGGACCACATCCGCCGGAAGTATCGCAGTAAAACTGAGTGCCGAAGTAATAAATTCCATCGGGTTGAGCCACGACACGCGTCAGAGAAACCGGAGGCCAGAAAGGCCATTGCCCGCTCACGCAGAGGTGGTGGACTCCGGGGTCAACCTTGAACGCGAAATAAGAGCGCTTCTGGTTCGCCCCGATCCACGTACCGTCCATCCCCACTTTCATGATGAGCGTGGGCAGATCGGACATCTCCGGGTACTCCTGGAACATGTAAATCAGAGCTTTGCCGGGTTCAGGCTTCAGCGGGGGGCGTTGACTCCGGTCGAGTTTAACCTTGAACTTGACCTTTTCGGGACCGCAAGCCGCTTTTACCGCTGGAGCCGACCCAGTTTTCTGACATAAGCTGTTGGAAGTTAACAGACCGATTGCGAGGAATGCAATGACGGAGAATACTGCTGCGGAGTGTTTCATACTACCTCCCGGGGCAATTCAGCTACTGCCCAGAGACGCACCAATTATACACCGAAAAGTCTCTCCAGATATCCAACTAATGCTGCGCGATCAACTCCGCGACCCCTTTGTGCACCACGGTTTCGTTGTAGTGCAGGATTTTCATGCCTCGATAGACCTCCAGCAGTTCCTGCGAACGCAACAAATATTCCGCGTTGCGTGGTCCCCGCGGATTGCCAAGACCTTCATTGTTTTCCGTGTAGGTCCGATACAGCAGCAGCCCGCCGGGTTCAAGGACCCTGGGCAGCAACGGCAGTACAGCGCGATCCAGAAAAAACGAAACCAGAATAAATCCGAAAGCCGTCCCTTGCTCCTGGAAGCGCGTGATGACATCGAGCGCGGCGCCCTGGACGGTGATCAGAGGAGGATGCAAAGCCAGCGGAGCCGCTTTTTCCTGCGCCACCGCGAGCGCCGCCTCGGACCAGTCGGCCAGGGTCATTCGCCAGCCCTGCTGCGCCAACCATACGGTGTGGTGTCCTGCGCCTCCGGCGAGATCGAGCCCGGCACTGCCGGCGGGAAGCAGCGGCTGCAGATAGTTCGGGTGCGCTTCCGTCACGAACGCATCCGGTTCGCGGTAGCCGAACTCACCCGCGATGTAACGTTGATTCCAGCTTTGCTGATCTGTAGCAGTCACACCTCAAGTCTAGCCGTGTGGACGCCCCAGGTCTCAATTTTGAGGCGCGGCAAGCTGGAATAGCCGGAATAATTTTCGATCGCGCTCGCAAGCGGATTGACGACAGAGCATCCCCATCCATCTCTGGAACGAACGCCTTTGCAATCTTTCTGCGCCTCGTGCGGTCAAAATACGCCGGTTCGGCTGCGATATACTTCACTGGAATGGCTCTCCTCGACAAGACGTTCTACATAGAAACCTTCGGCTGCCAGATGAATGTCCATGACTCGGAAAAGGTCATCGGAACTCTGCTGCATGAAGGTTATCGCCGGGTCGATACGGAGATGGAAGCCGGGCTGATCCTCTACAACACCTGCTCGATCCGCGACAAGGCCGAGCAGAAGGTTTTCAATCGCCTGAACGACTACAAGGCCCTGCATAAAAAAGGCAAACGCTTCGCCGTGCTCGGCTGCGTGGCCCAACAGGAAGGCGAAAAGATTTTTGAGCGCGCGCCGTACGTTTCGCTGGTTTCCGGCTCGGCCTCGTATCGCAAGCTGCCGGAAATGCTGGCGCAACTTGAAGCTGGCACGGAGCGCATTACCGGCCTGGACGACCGTCAGACCGAGGAAGCTTTTGAGACGGAGTTCACCGCGCGAAGCAATCCTCACCGTGGCTATATCACCATCATTGAAGGCTGCGACAAGTTCTGCGCCTATTGCGTGGTGCCCTACACGCGGGGCAAAGAGCGGAGCCGTACATCGTCCTCTGTGCTCGCAGAAGCGCGGCACATGGCCGACGCTGGCTATACGGACATCCAACTGCTGGGACAGAACGTAAATTCCTACAAAGATCCTTCAGGCAAGATGAG
Source organism: Acidobacteriaceae bacterium (assembly GCA_027323885.1). Classification (GTDB taxonomy): domain Bacteria; phylum Acidobacteriota; class Terriglobia; order Terriglobales; family Acidobacteriaceae; genus JAKAAZ01. The sequence continues at coordinate 3,847 of DAHVZT010000142.1, read as the reverse complement.
CTTCGCCGAACTGCTCACGGCGGTCGGTCAGGTCCACGGCATCCGCCGGGTGCGCTTTACCACTTCCCATCCGCGCGACTTTACCCGCGACATCGTCGAAGCGATCGAGAATGTGCCCACCCTGTGCGATCATGTCCACTTGCCGGTGCAGAGTGGTTCGACCGATGTCTTGCGGCGAATGCAGCGCGAGTACACGCGGGAATGGTATCTGGAACGCATCGCCTGGATTCGTGCGGCGCGCCGCCCCATCAGCCTGACCACGGACATCATCGTGGGCTTTCCCGGAGAGAACGAGCGGGATTTTGAACAGACGCTCGCGCTTCTGGAGCAGGTGCAATACGATGCCGTCTTTGCCTTCAAGTACTCTCCGCGTCCGAACACACCCGCCGTTTCAATGGAGGAATCTGTTCCGGAGGATGTCAAAACGGCGCGGCTTCAACAGTTACTTGACTACCAGCGCGAAATCCAGCGCGCCAATTACCTCAAGCATGTAGGAGAACTTGTTGAAGTAATGGTGGAAGGGCACAACCGGGCTCGCGGCCAGATTTCCGGCCGCAGTTCCCAGAACATGGTCGTGAATTTCACCACCGGGGCGCCCATCCTCCCGGCCCTGGGAAGTTACCTGAACGTTCGGATTACCGGTGCTTTCCCCAACAGCCTGCTCGGTGAGGCGGTGGTCTGGAATGCGGCTGCTGCGGACCGGTCACGGCATCCTATGGATGTACCGGTTAAGATATCTGTCGTATGAACGTGCCGTTCCAATCCGCCGTGCGGGATAGCCAGTCCGAGGAAATGGAAGTGAAGATCCGAGGCCTGATGATGGATCCCGTGACCAACATGCCTATCGTGGTGCTGAAGGACGTGCATAGCGAAGCGCTTGTGCCGATCTGGGTGGGAATTTTCGAGGCGAACGCCATTGCGCTGGAAATCGAAAAAACGGCAACGCCCCGGCCGATGACCCATGACCTGCTGGCGAATCTGATTCGCGCCCTCGATGGCGAAGTGCGCCGCGTTGTCATTACCGAACTGCGGGATGACGTCTACTATGCGCTGATCTGGATGGAGTCCGCCGGAGAACTTATCAGTCTGGACGCGCGCCCCTCCGACGCATTGGCTCTGGCTCTTCGGACAGACTGCCCGATCTTTCTTACCGGGCAGGTGCTCCAGACCACGCGGATGGCGAATGTGGGCGTGGAGAATTTCTCCGCGGAAGAGCTACGCCGCTGGCTGGAAAACCTGAATGACGAAGACCTTGGGCGCTATAAGATGTAGCTCGCCAATGTCCGCCGCTTTTGGTCCATTCCAGCGTTTCCAGTAAGCTTTATCGATGCAGCCCCCACCCAAGCCATGGAAGCGGGCAATCTTTTCCAGCATTGCGGCCGTGGAATCCGCGCTCGGCCGGCGTGAATCCCACTCCCCGGCGGAATTGCTCCAGATACGGAACTTTCTTGTGCTGCAGTATGACTCGCCTCTCGGCAGCGTCGTCCACGCCACTCCTTTCTACGAAGCGCTAAAAACGGCAATCCCAGACGCGCACGTCACTGTTGCGGCCTCCAGCATGGCCGCAAGCGTTCTCCAGCATAATCCCTTTGTCGATCATTGCGTCCTTACTGCCCAGCCATTTCAATCTTTTCTGCCTGCATTCAGGGACGTTCGTCAGCTGGTGGGTACCATGCCTGCGGGCCCGCGTTGCATTGTCACCACGATTGGCAACCAACGCACGCGGGTGGCTGCTCTCGGTTTCGGAGCCGGTGGTGGAACACGGGCCGGATACACGTTGGCTCCGGATCTGTATCGAATCCCACTCGTTTTTCGGCCTGAGCGCGGTCAGATTGAAGGGAATCTCGACATTCTGCGCGCGCTGGGACATGGCATCCCGTTCTATGAACCGCGCGTGTTCTTTACAAATTTAGAGGCCGAGTATGCGGACCAGGTGCTAACCCCCGCAGTGGGGGACCGTCGGCCTTTGGTCGCGTTTGTTACCCAAAATAGCGGGGGCCAGCGCAATCAGTGGCCGCAGGATCGATTCAAGCAAGTCATCGCCAAGCTTTCGGCGGAATGCGGCGCGACTCCGCTTTTCCTGGGCACCGCCGCGGACGAGAAAGCAATTGAATCCTTAAGGTCCGCGCTGCCGGGCCGAGGCATTTCCCTCGCTGGCAAAACCACGGTACCTCAACTGGCCGCGATGCTTGCGCAATGCGACCTGGTGGTGAGCCTCGACACAGGAACATTTCACGTCGCGCGTGCGGTGGGTCTGCCCGGATTGGTGATCGCACCGGCCTGGCAGAGTCCGCGAGAATGGCTGCCCGTGGACCATCCTCGCTATCGGGTCCTTCGCGGGCCATCCATCGCAACCGTACCCGATACCTATTGCATCGAGGAAGTAAGCGTCCAACAGGTGACCGATGCTGCGATGCATCTCTTGTCGTTATTCCCTGCGGATGAGTTTCAACGCTCTTCGCGGGTGCAACGGTCACTCCGCCGCTGATTACGGAAAAGCGGTGCCCCGGTGCTTACTCTGCGACAATAGAAGCCAGCAACTACTCCCAATTTCCACAGCATTTTGAGTTCGCACCAGCATGGGCATCCTTGTACGGATAATAAAAATCATGGCGGCCCTGCTGACCTCCAACGTGGTCAACCTGGCCACGAAGCTGCTGCTGCCGCCGATTTTTCTGCTGCGTTATGGGACAACTCTGTACGGGGAGTGGATCGCACTTTCGGGCGCCGTCGCGTATCTCAGCACTCTCAATTTTGGCATTCAGACCTACGTCACTCAGGATTTGACCGTACGCTACCAGCGCAACGATCTTGAAGCTTACCATCTGCAGCAGTCTACGTCGCTGCGCGTGCTGCTCGGCATTCTGGGGAGCGCGGCCGTCTTTTGCCTGGTTGTGTTTGCCCTTCCGGTCCAGGCGTGGCTGCGGCTGACGATTTCGCAACCTGCCGCGGCTCTTGCGCTGTATTTCCTCGCGTTGCAGGTGCTGCTCGGTGTATTGTTCGGCTATTTCACCGGAATGTACATGGTGCTAAGCCGCGCCCACGCCGGCGTTCTATGGGTCAACGGACTGCGGCTCACCATGGTGCTTGTCACTTCCGCCGGTGCGTGGATGCGGCTGTCTTTCCCGGTTCTGGCGGCATTCCAGGCCGCGGTGTATCTCGTTGGCACGATTCTGGTGCTGGCGCATATTCGTCGAATCGCGCCGGAAATCTTTCCACAATTGAATTTGTATGACCGCGGTGCGGCGCGCGCTATTCTTCGCCCCAGCGGGTACTTCGGCCTGATTAGCATGAGCACTTTTCTCTCCTACGAAGTTCCTGTGGTGGTGCTGCAACGCGAGGCCGGCCCCTTTGTCGTGGTCGCATTCACCGTGATGCGGACCATCTTTTCCATGTGCCGTCAGATTCTGAACACCCCCAGCCAGGCAATGGCGCCCGAGATCACACGGCTCTTCGGCCGCGAAGAATGGCGGGAGCTCACTGCGGTTTACAGCTACTCGGAACGGTTGATATTTTCTCTGATCCCTACATTGAACCTGGGATTGCTGGTGCTCTCGCCCGTCATCATTGGGGTCTGGCTGCACAAACCGAATTTGTTCTCGTTTCAGGCATATATTCTCATGGCTGCCATATCGATGACCCTCAGCGCCAAAGAGCATAAATTTCAATTTCAATTTTCGACAAACACGCATGAACGGCTCGCCCGCATCATGTTCTTCAGCTATGTCAGCTTTGCGGTCCTTTCAATTTTTATGGTTCGATGGCAAGGGATGTTCGGACTTCTCTATACATGGCTCGCAGTTGAACTCTTTCAGGTGGTCCGGATTATGGGCTTGAACCGGAAGCT
>DAHVZT010000075.1 GCA_027323885.1 Acidobacteriaceae bacterium | reverse complement strand
ATTTTGCTCGACAGCAATTTCTTCAATAACAGCTATGTGGTGGCCCGGAACGGGACTGCCAGTTGGAAGCTCACCAATTACTGGATGTTTTTTGAGCAATGTGCCGCCCAGTTCGCTTCGTGGCTTGTCTAATGATCCGATGCGTGGAGAAGAAGCGCTGCATAGAGGAAAAACAGAAGATATGAACCCACTTCTTGCCTACAGAAATGACTCCCCGCTGAGCACTGGACTCCGGCTGCTGCTTGCCAATAGGCGTTTGCTCCTGTGGACCTATCTTGCCAGCGTCCTGCTCGGTCTGCGAGCGGCGCTGCCCTTCCATGCGCGAATCAGTCCCATTCTGGATCACAGCCTGGCCGCTCAGGACCTGGCGGGCCGATTCGACGTGTCTTCCTACGCGCTGTTGACCATGCACCTTGGCAAGCAAGGTACGAGTCTTTACACGCAGGCCTTTGCCGCCGTCGCAGTGTACTGCGTTTTTGCGGTTTTATTGGCGGCAGGCACCTACTTCGTTTTTGGCAGCGGCGAATCGCCCCGCCTGGCAATTGTTTTCCGCGCCGGCGTGGATTATTTCTGGCGGTTTTTCCGCCTGCTGCTGTTTGCCGGAATTATCGGCGGAACGATTGTGGGCGGTCTGGCGGCTTTGCGAACCCTGGCTCTGAAACACGCAGACGAAGTTTACGTGGAACGAACTTATTTTGTCCTCGCGCTCACCAGCTTTATTGCCGTAGCCCTGGTGGCGTTCTTCTTCCGGCTCTGGTTTGACCTGGCGGAAGCCACCATCATTCAGCTAGGTCTGGACGGCGACCGGCGTGTGCGGCGTTCGCTGTTCCCTTCCCTGCGCATTCTTAAGCGACGTTTTGCATCGACGTATCTCAGCTATCTGTTGATCGGGGTGCTCGGCTGGGCTGGCCTGCTGCTGTGTGTTTGGCTATGGGTCGTTGTCGTTCCGGCTCGCGCTGTTCCGCTGGCGTGGATTGTTGGACAACTGGGCGTTCTTTCGATCCTGACCGCACGAATCTGGCAGCGCGGGCTCGCGACAGCGGTCGTCGCCTTTGCCGATCCTGTACCCGTCGTCCATCCGGCAATTTTCACTCCGCCGCCCACCTTTCAACCAGCAGAGACCGGGGACGAAGGGTATGCTGGTACCCCGCGGACGCCGGAAGAAATTTCTTCTTCAGAGGTGGCAGCGTCAAACGAAGAAGCCATCGGAGAACCTCGTACGACAATCGATCCTGCGCCGCATCCAATTGATGGTAAGGACACGCAAACGTAAACTGGTCTCAACGTGAATCTAAGCGACAGTTGCCAATCAGCCGCTGTCCGGAATGTGTTATGAATCTGTATTTCCTGCGCCATGCAAGTGCTGGCCAGCACAAATCGAACCCGGTCCTGGACCAGAAGCGCTCGCTCGACAAAGAAGGCAAGCAGCAATGCATCCAGCTGGGTACCGTGTTGAATGCTCTTAAAATCCATTTCGATCTGGTGCTTTCCAGCCCCCTGAAGCGGGCATTGCAGACCGCTGCGCTGGTGGGGACCGAAACCGGATACGAAAAGAAGATTCAGCTTTCACAGGCCTTGACGCCGGGCGGAACCTGGGAGGACTTCCAACGCTTGCTGGACAGCCTTGCCGGACATGAGGACGTTCTGCTTGTTGGCCACAGCCCCAATCAGCCGGAGTTTTTGAATCGTCTGTTGTGCTCGGGGAACGGCGGAGTCGTTCGTCTTCGAAAAGGCGCGATCGCCGCGGTCGACCTGCAGCGTGCACCCGCCAAGCTGCAATGGCTGCTGGATCCGCGGGTGGTGCGGGCGCTTCAGGCCAGCGCGACGAAGAGGTCGCGCGCGAAGACTTCCCGGAAATAGGCTGCTTCTTTTCGCAACAGCCAACGCTCCAGATCCGCTCGGCCCCGGCCCGGGATGAGTTGAAGATTCACACGCTGCGGGGTTACTCGGATGCTGACCTGCAACACCGCGGTCGACTTGTCCTGATGCAAGGCGACCGCCATGCGGAGCAGAACAGCGGCTCGCTTGATAAATGCATGGCTCTCCACAGGAATAGCCCGTAGCACGCGGTCGCCCGGCCCGGGGCGCGACTTGCCAAGATAGCGCGCGATCGCGGAGACGATCAGCCGCTGCTCTGGCGTGAAGCCGTAGAGTTCCGAGTTCGCAATGATGTACTGCGTGTGGCGATGATGACCCTGATAGTTCATGAACTTGCCGACGGAATGCATCATGGCCGCCGCTTTCAACCAGAACCTGTACTCCGGCGGAAGCTGGTGCACGCGCTTTAGATCGTCGAAGAACTGGCAGGCGTGATCCACCACTGGTTGCTGCTGCTTCAGATCCACACCGTAACGGCGGCAAAGCTGCAAAACGCCTTCCCAACGCTCCTGCTCAAACTGCTGATGAGCGAAAGTGTTGGCGTCCCCTTCCGCCAGCATCATCGCCAGAATTCCGTCCCGCAGACCCAGCGGGGAGTAACGAAATCCTGGCAAGTTCAGGCGCTCCAGCAGGGCTGCATAGACATGGGCTCCGGCAATGATGATTTCAGCCCGTTTGGGTCCGATGCCCGGCACCGCAATCCGTTGCGCGATCGACATGCGCTTCAGCTTGTCCGCGATTTTGCGGACCGCCACAGTCGGAGTCCGCTCCCAAGCCTTTACCTTCGTCCGGGGTAACAACTTCTCTGCGCGCAGATTCGTCTTGGCGTGTGTCTTAGCCGTCGCCTTTGCGCCCAGCTTGACCCCCAGCTTGGCATTGGCCAAAGCTGTGGAAGCCAGTGCGGCTGCCGTTCCAGAGGTGGCGAACGCCGTCGCGATCCGTTCGCCGACCATTTTTTGTTCGGCTCTGCGCAACTCACGGCGAATCCAGTCTTCCATGCGAGTGATCTCTTCCGCCGTTGGCGGGTCGTGCCGCAGAAACTCCCGCGTCAGGCGAACCGCTCCCAAGGGCACGCTGACCATCTCGCGAATCGTCGAATTTTCAGACAGAGTGATTTCGCAACTGCCGCCGCCCAGGTCGATCATCATGCATCGGCCTCGAGCCGCAGGCTCATTGGAAACAATACCCAGATGAATCAGCCTGCCCTCTTCGAGCCCGGAGATGATTTCGACTTTCCAGCCGGTGGCAGAACGCACCCACGCAAGAAAATCATGCTGGTTGCGTGCATCCCGCAGCGCGCTGGTTGCCACGACGCGCAGCCGGTCGACCGAATGCGACTGAACGGCGCGGCGAAAACGGCGCAAGGCCCGAACCGTGCGCGACATGGATTCCGGCGAGATGATCCCACTCTCGAAGACGCTTTCGCCCAGCCGCGTGACTTCGCGGTCTTCGTGTAAAGTTTTCAGGCGGTGGTTGTGCACGGCGGCAATTTTCAGCCGTACGGAATTGGAGCCAATGTCAACGGCCCCATACGTCATCGACTCTTGATTTGGAGATGTGCCCACGAAGCAAACTTACACGATTGCCGCGCACATTTGGGTGAAGAATGGACTGCTATCCTAATTTTGTTTGTAACGAGCCTGATGAAACCCTTGCAATTTCCAACTCGCCGCAATCCTCGCACATCCCAGGTGGATTCTTCAGCAGAGGTTCTTCCGAATGACCTGCCTTTGTCCCGGCGTGCGGAGTGGTTGTTGGTCACAATCATGTTCCTCGCAGTCTATTTCGCCGCCCTTTTCTCGCCGTCCTTGCTGGACGATGCCGACGCAACCCACGCTCAGGCGGCGCAACACATCGCTCTGACGGGCCACTGGATCACGCTCAAGGTCGATGGCATCCGCTATTTGGAAAAACCGCCGCTTCCCTACTGGCTGGTCGCCGCGGACTACAAGCTTTTCGGCTTCAATGTATTCTCCACGCATTTACCGGAGGCGCTCGGGGTGCTGGGCTCCGCGATTCTCGCTCTCCTTTGGGGCAGGCGTGCTTACGGGGAACGAGCGGCTCTGTATGCGGCGCTCGCGTTTCTCAGCAGCATCGGGGTTTTCTTATTTACGCGCATTTTTATTCCGGAAGCCATCCTGACGTTGCTGATCGCGCTGGCTCTCTATCTGTTCCTCACGGGACTGGAGGACCATCGATCCGGGAAGATCTATGCGACTTACGCATTGCTGGCGCTAGCCATGCTTGCAAAAGGGTTGATCGCGCCTGTTTTCTTCCTCGGCGCCGTGGTGCCTTATCTGCTGCTTACGGGACAGTGGCGCCGTTGGCAGGAGTTTCATCTGCTGGGTGGATCGTTGTTGTTTCTAACGATTGCAGCGCCCTGGCACGTATTGGCGGGACTGCACAACCCCGACCAGGGACATCCCGTGGGCAACATTCCAACGCCGGGGAATGTTCACGGCTTCTTCTACTTCTACTTCATCAATGAACACTTCCTGCGGTTCCTGGGAAAGCGCTACCCGCACGACTATAACAAGCTGCCTGGCTATCTTTTCTGGAGCCTGCACCTGGTCTGGCTTTTTCCCTGGAGCCTCTACTGGCCCGCAACGCTTTATTCGTGGTGGCGCAAGCGGCGTGCTTCCAGCACTCAACAATTGCGCACCCGCTTCCGCAGTCTGGACTTTACCGGCCAAACTACGCTTCTGCTCAGTCTTTATGCCGGCTTCATATTGTTCTTCTTTTCGCTCTCAACCAATCAGGAATACTACACATTTCCGGCTTACTTCCCGCTGTTGCTGCTCACTGCAATGGGACTCTCACGGTTGGAATGGGACATCAAAACTGAATCCGCGACGGAACGGACCATCGATCTGCGCTGGCTTACGGCAGCCCAGGGGACCTTTGCCATTGTGGGTGTGGCGGCCGCGATCACGCTGGGATATGGGCTTTGGGAGTCTCGACATCTGCCTTACGTCGCCGACATAGGAGCCTTGCTGGCGCATCGCGACGTCGGTGGTTATTCGCTTTCCATGTCCCACTTTTTTGACCTGACCGGACCGTCCTTTGCAGCGCTCCGTCTACCCGCCGCCCTTGCCGCGATCACTCTGCTGATCGGGCCTTTTCTGGCATGGTGGATGCGCAGACGAGGTCAGCACCTGCGCTCCACCTTCACAACAGCCATGACCTCGGCCATGTTCCTGGTGGCGGCGCACATTGCGTTCGTCAGGTTCGAGCCTATGCTTTCCTCGCGCTCCATGGCAGATACCTTCAACAGCCTTGCACAACCCTCCGATGTGCTGATGCTGTATGGCGATCAATCCTACGGCTCTTCTGTCATCTTCTACACGCAGCGTCGCGCGCTGCTGGTCCACAGCCGCAGTTCTTCCATGCTCTGGGGGTCCAATTATCCCGATGCGCCCCATATCTTCCTGAACGACAGCCAGATGCTTTCCATCTGGGGCCGCGGGCCGCGTAAGTTCTTGTTCGTACCGCCGGATGACCGGCAGCACGTGGAAGCTCTGCTACAAGGGCACAGTTATGTGGTCCAGGAGCTTTCCGGCAAGGAACTTCTCACCGACCGGCCGCTCCCGCTTCTTCCATAGCCACCTGGGAGCCGCAGGACCATCCTTGCGCCTGAAAGCGGCTGACAATTGCCTCTTCCGCGATGAGCGCGGCCATACAGGCGAAATACGGTATCAACTCGCCATAGAGCCTGGCCTCTACGATGATCCCGTAGAGGAAGATAATCGCGAACCAGGCCGGAAGTACCCACAACCAGAGCCGCAGCGTGCGGTCCCGAACCTTTTTGCGATAAACAATAAGGAACGGAATGGAAAAGCATCCGGCAGTCAGCAACTGTGGCCATGCCGGAGGCCAGATCAGAAGAACTGTATTGATCAGGCTGGCTGGAATGTAGGCGAAATGGTTATGCGCGAAATGACGATTTACCAGGACATGCCAACTCCACCAGAACACTCCCAGCGGCACGACGATTCTCAGCGTCCTCGGCGCGCATATCCGCCGCCAATCCATGCCACCGCCGTCTGTGACAGACGCAAGGACGAACAACAAAAGCAGCAGCAGCGTGGTTTCTCGATTCAGGGTCGCAACAACGAAAAGTGCAGCAAAGACCAGAGGGTTCTTGCGAAAATAGATCAGATACAAGCCCGCCGAAAAGAATCCCAGGCTTGGAAAGTCGTAATAGAAGCGATAGACATGCAGCGCCAGAAGAATATACTGACCGGCACAGAACACCAGCACCAGTGGATAAATATACGGCGTCAGTAAACGGCGCGGGGATGCCGCAATATAGATCCTGGTCGCCACCCAACCAGCGATCGCGGTCCCGGCGGTATCCCACAGGCCAAGGATGAATGTCTCCGGGCGAATCTGTGTGCGGTAAATTGGAGTGACGGTGGAGACCAGATTTGCAAGGTGAACCAACAGGGTGTTGCTGTGGGCCCACCGCAACACCAGCATCATGAGAACTCTGGTCTGGCAGGGAGTTACCTCAGTTCCGTTCTCGTACTTATCCAGACCAAGATAGGAAGGCACCCGGCTGTGGTAAGCCCAGACCACCTGAACGGTCGCCAAGGTGTACAGCAGAAGCAGCATGATCTTGCCTGCCCTGCTCGTTCTTTCCTCATTCTCTGTAGATGAAATAGATATCATTGACGAACGGCCCCCGCCCTTTCCAGTACGACGGAAGTCTTGTCCTGGTAATCCACCCTCCAGCCCGGCGTATGCTCTAAGAAATAGGTCAGCGGCGAGTCTCTTTGGAAAACTACATACCTGACCTTGTACTTATCCAATATGCGAAGGGTTCCATCAAGCCGCACCGCATGAAGATAATCGGCGAATACGCCGTGGTGCTCAAAAACGTCTACGCGAGAGTCTATGAAAACGGGTATTTGGGGCGCGTTCCAGACGAGGTAGCCTCCCCAGAGGTAGTCATTGAGCACATTTCCGTTGGGATGCAGTTGCCCTAGGTAACTCATCGCCCCGCAGGGATACTTGTCGCATCCGGCGTTGGTTAATTGATCGCCGGTGGGCACCTGAAGAGCCATCGCCGACACTGCACAAACCAGAATTCCCGCAGCCAGCCACGGTCTCTCTGGAGTGTCGCGGCCTGGCAACAATGCGGCCGCATTCCTGGAGAATGGCGGACAAATCAGAATTGCGGCAAGAAACAGGAACCGGGAATACGTGAGCCCTGAGTACAGGCCGATAAGGAAGAAACAGAGTTCGTGCAGGGTCCACTTTCTACTGCGCACGAGCTGCAGCAGAATTGCAGTTGCCATCATTCCAATAACAAGTTTTCCTCGCGGGGAGTGGAAATCCAGAGCTCTCCATTCCTCCACGTTGCTTATGTTCAGCTTTTGATGGAACGCCATGTCGAAGGGATAAGTGACCTTGCCCTCAGAATGCGTACCCCATATGCGCTGGGGTTGAGGGGGACAATCCCGTAGTCGTCGAGGTTGTGGGAGTGTGGGAATCGCGTAGCGATTTCCGTACTTCCACAACCTGGTTTTCAGGCCGCTTCGAGCTGCACTTGCAGCCAAGCCTGTTCGAACTCGACCGGACTCCGGTAGCCGATCGTCGAGTGCATCCGTTCCTGGTT
>DAHVZT010000117.1 GCA_027323885.1 Acidobacteriaceae bacterium | reverse complement strand
TGCTGCAGCTTCGCAGAGTCGAGCGACCGCCGCAGGACAGCGATGGATTCCTCGTAGGTGGTGAGCGGCACAGGGAACGGGTGACCGTCTTTTCCGCCATGCGCGAAAGAGAAGCGCGCCGGATCGGAAAAACGGCTGGGTGCTCCATGCACAACTTCCGCAATGAGAGCCAGAGATTGCAAAGTGCGAGGCCCGAGGGTTTCCAGCAGCAGCAACGACGCGAAATCCCGCAATTCACGCTCGTGGGCCAGCGCCAGCACCGCTCCCAGGCGCCGCAAATCCACATCCTCCGCGCGCACGTCGTGATGTGAAGGCAGCGTGAGGCGGCGCACATCCCGCAGCGTGTTCTCCGGCTGCTGTTTAACGATGTTCAGCATTGCGGCCTGAGACGCGGCCGCGCGCGAGTCCACCAGATTCATGATGGCGCCCTGATGCTCCCCAACGATCGCGACGTGCGGATCGGCGGTAAAGCTGCGCACCTGAGCAGAGTGCCAGTGGTAACGCCGGGCCAGCTTTCTGCGGGTATTCATTCCCTGCTGGATGACGGCCCATTCACCGGCATCGCTGATGACGAAATTATGCAGATAGAGCTGAAACCCGTCCGCAATGGCATTGTTGTCGATGCGCGCAGTCAAGCGGCTGGTCCGCACCAGTGCATCGCCCTCGACGCTGTGAGTGCGGGCAAAGAGCCGCAGCTCATCCGGAGTTTTGCGGGAATGCTTGCCGCGTCCGCCGCATACCGTGACGCCAAGTTCATGCGCCTGCGGGTTCAGGCCACGCTTCAGCGCTCCCATGACGGACGTCGTGATGCCCGATGAATGCCAGTCCATGCCTAGAACGCAGCCGAACGCCTGAAACCAATAAGGATCGCTGAGCCGTGTGAGCAGCCCGGACGCACCATAATGATGCACAATCTGCGCGGAAATGGCCGATCCCAGCTTGACCATCCTTTCAGCCAGCCAGGGCGGAACCCTTCCCCCATGCAGCGGTAGCTCTGCCGATCCGGAGCGTTTCATCCTTCCACCATGGTAGAACGCTTGCGATGCCGGCATACCGGTCTATTCTCTCCGCGTGGAGGTGCGTGTTAGGCTGGGTTCGCGCAGAAATCAGTCATGAGGTCGCAATGCATTTCACACGACGTAATTTTCTGGCGGGCGCAAGCGCCTTTGCCGCCGCTGCCGTCACCGCGCCAACGCGATCGTTGGCGCAGAGTACTCCTTTGAAGACGCCGTTCCGTCTGGCCGTCATCAACGACGAAATCAGCCAGGACTTCGATCACGCCTGTCACATCGCGGCGGTCGAGTTCGGGTTGATCTGGATCGAGTTGCGCGGGATGTGGGGCAAGAATATTGCCAATCTGGATGCCCATGAGATCGCGGAGTCCAGGCGCATTCTGGAAAAGTACAAATTGCGCGTCACCGACATTGCAAGTCCGCTGTTTAAGGTCGACTGGCCCGGTGCGCCGCTGGAGCACGAGGCGCCGAAACAGCCCAGCTTCGGCGCCGATTTCAACTTCCAGCAGCAGGATGAACTTCTCGCCAAATGCATCGACCTTGCCAAGTCATTCGACACCAGGCGCATCCGCTGCTTCGATTTTTCCCGGCTGAAAGACCAAAAGCCATACCGCGCGGCCATCAACGATAAGCTGCGCCACGCCGCCGAAGTATGCGCAAAAAGCAATCTGATTCTTGTACTTGAGAATGAGATGACCTGCAACACGGCAACAGGGGCAGAGTCGGCGAAAGTGCTGGCCGAAATACCCAACAAGAACTTCATGCTCAATTGGGATCCAGGCAATGCCGCCGCGGCGGGAAGCGTTCCCTATCCTGACGGCTACGATCTACTCCCGAAGGATCGCATTGGGCATTGTCACTGCAAGGATGCGGTGCGCAAACCGGATGGAAAGATCGGATGGGCGCCGGTGGGCAGCGGCATGATCGACTGGGTCGGCCAGGTGAGAGCTCTGTTGCGGCAGAACTACCACTACGGTCTGAGCCTGGAAACTCACTGGCGGGGAGCCGGTACACCGGAAGAGTCCACCAGAGAAAGCATGGCCGGCTTGAAACGAGTGCTGAAGAAAGCGGGAGCGCTCAGCTAAAGAAGGCGCTGCCCAAATCAACTATGCAGAAAGGTTCTTGATGACGAACAAAAACAGCGAAATGAATCGCCGGGATTTTATTGGGCACGCCGCGATGGGCGCGGCGTTTCTTGCCGCCATGCCGACGGCGCGCGCCCTGGGCGCCAACGATAGAATCCGTTTCGGGCTGATCGGAGCTGGAGACCGCGGCCAGCAGGATTTGAAGGCCGCCCTCAATCAGCCCAACGTGGAATGCGTTGCGGTTGCGGATGTCTACTCCAGACGCAGGGACCAGGTAAAGGCGCAGTTGCCGCACATTGATGTCTATGACGATCCCATGCGTTTGTTGGAGCGCAAAGACATCGACGCCGTGATCAACGCCACACCCCTGCACTTGCACGCCAAGTATTTCCTGGCGGCATTAGCGGCCGGCAAGGACCTCTACTCGGAAAAAACGATGACGTGGGACATACCGCAAGCGGTCGAATGCCGCAAGGCCGCCGCGGCGTCGAAACAGGTGGTGCAGATTGGGCTGCAGCACGAGAGCAGTGGAGAACTGGCGGACGCCCGGAAATGGATCGCGAATGGCGCCACCGGAAAAATCACCCTGGTTGAGTCGTGGATGAGCCGCAACACGCCCATTGGAAAAGGACAATGGGTGCGCCCCGTCCCGGCGGACTGCAATCCCGCGCACGTGAACTGGAATTTGTTTCTCGATGGAAAACCGCCCATTCCCTTTGATGGAAACAAATTCATCAACTGGAGATTGTTCTGGGAGTTTTCCGGCGGAAATGTCACCGAGAACATGGTCCACCAGATTTCCTGGATCATCAGCGCAATGAATCTGGACCTGCCCAGCGCGGCAACCATGATGGGTGGAGTTTTCTCCGAGAAAGACGGACGCCAGGTTCCCGACACGATCAGCGTTTCTTTGGAGTATCCGAATGACGTGCTGGTGTCATGGCAATCGACATTCAGCAACAGTCATTACGGACTGGGAGAGCATTTCCTCGGCGACAAAGGAACCATCGAACACACCACCGGCTCGACGGATATGGTGACCGGAAAATATCAGGCCGGAGTTCGCTATTATCCAGAGAAAATCAACAATCCTGACGGCACGGTCATCCAGGGAAGCAGCCCCGGACACGACCACATGGCGAACTGGATGGACTGCATACGGTCCCGCAAGCAGCCCAACGCCACGGTGGAGATAGGATACAAGTCGGCCATTGCGGCGCACATGTCCAATCTGGCATACCTGCATAAAAAGCGCGTCACGCTGGATGAGGCAATGGCGGCCAAGGCAGAGGACTGGATGTAAGAATTTGTTTGCCCGCGGAAGTTCCAGGTCTCATCACTGAGACCTGGGCTTCCAAATTGTCGTTCTTAAACCGTGGAATACTTCCTGCAGAGTTCTCGAATTTTTGAAGTTAATTTTGGAACTCCGACGCTGGCGTCTTCATTCCCTTCGTAGGCGGCCTCATACTCCGCAGACATGAATCCTTTGAATCCAGCCTGAGCAAACAGTTGCCACACCCGGTCCATGTCTACGGGCGTGTGGTCGTCAAAATGATCCCGTATATGCGTGTTGGTAGCGTAGGGAATGCACGCCGCAATCTGGGCGTAGGCGTCCTGCGTCGCGGTCGGAATGAAGTGAGTAATGTCGAGATTGATGCCGGCGTAGGGCGAGTTCACGCGATGCATGATCTCCAGGCAGACATCGGCGCTTTGGGAAACTCCCTGATGGTCTTCCAGCCCCAGAGTGATTCCTTTGGGCCCGGAATAATCGGTGGCGGCCTTCATCGTCTCCACTACCCAATCGATGGCTTGTTGCGTCGTCGCCCCAGGCGGAAGTTTGCCCGCGAAGACTCGCAGGTGGGAGGCTCCCAGCCTATCGGTGACGTCTACCCACTTTTTAATCTGCACCAGGGAGTCTGCGCGCTTGCTCGCGTCCGCCTGCACCATGCTGACGCCGCAGGCTGCTCCGGAAAATGCGACTGCATTCTTGTATGCGAGATGGCGCAGCCCCGCGAGATATTCAGGTTCGGTCGACTTGAAGTAGTAGGCGGTCATGTCAACACCGTCCAGACGCAGCTCGACAGCTTTCAAAATAAAATCTTCCAGCGTCATTTGGCCGTGCGTCAGCGCCGATTTATAGGAGTAGGCACAGCAGCCGGAAAAGAGTCGCGGCATCTTAGCTTGATAGGGGTTCGTCTCAGTTGCCTCGGCGATGGCCGTCTTGTTCCGGAGCAGATCGACTCCGGCAGTGGCGGCCGCGCCTATGGCAGCCGTGGTCAGAAATTTGCGACGATTCAGTTTGTTCAAGAATTTGTCCTCGGTGTTTTTTCTCTGCTTGGAGACATCGGCAAACATATCTGCCGCCCGGCTGGGACGAATTATAGCGGGTTCGATTCGCTCTCCGGAGAGGCTTTACTCCGCGGACGCTTCAAACCATTCGCGTAATTGAGAAATAATAACGATGAGCTTGCGAATATGGCCGGAGAGCGTCCAAAACTTTGCAGGCATGTCGAAGGGAGACTGGAATGCAGATCGCAATGGTCGGTTTGGGAAGAATGGGCGCGAACATGGTGCGCAGGTTAATCAAAGGCGGACATGAATGCGTGGTTTATGACCACAGCCAGGATGCGGTGCAGTCGCTGGTAAAGGAAGGCGCAAAAGGGGCCACTTCACTGAAAGACCTGGCCGCGAAATTGAAAACACCTCGCGCCGTATGGCTGATGGTCCCTGCCGGAGTTGTCGATCAAACGGTCCAGGAGCTGCGTCCGCATCTGCAGGCGCATGACATCATCATCGACGGCGGCAACTCGCATTACGTAGACGATCTGCGGCATGCGAAGACAGCCGGTGAATCGGGAGTGAAATGGGTGGATGTCGGCACCAGCGGCGGAGTGTTCGGGCTGGAACGCGGCTATTGCCTGATGATCGGCGGCGAGAAGGAAGCGGTTCAGTATCTGGATCCGATCTTCAAAACACTGGCGCCCGGTCGCGGCTCCATCCCGCGCACACCGGGCCGCGACAAAGCCGCGGACACCACGGCGGAGGAGGGTTACCTGCACTGCGGGCCGCCCGGCGCGGGACACTTTGTCAAAATGGTGCACAACGGGATCGAATACGGAATCATGGCGGCCTATGCCGAGGGACTGAATATCCTGAAACACGCAAATGCCGGCAACAAGGAAGGCGCCATCGATGCGGAAACGACGCCGCTGCGAGAGCCGGACCACTACAAATACGATTTGCCGATTCCGGAAGTCGCCGAGGTGTGGCGTCGCGGCAGCGTCATTTCCTCGTGGCTGCTGGATCTGACGGCGGCGGCACTGGTCGAATCGCCAGATCTGAAGGACTACAGCGGACGCGTATCGGATTCCGGGGAAGGACGATGGACACTGCTTGCGGCCATTGATGAGGGCGTGCCGGCGGACGTGCTGAGTTCTGCCCTGTTCTCGCGGTTCACCTCGCAGTCCAACGCGGTGTATGCCAACAAATTGCTGTCCGCGATGCGCTACCAGTTCGGCGGCCACAAAGAAAAGAAGGAAAGCTGATCGGATGGTGACAAAAGAGACGAAGAACACCCAGGCAGCGGACATCCCCAATTGTCTGATGACAATCTTCGGGGCGAGCGGGGACCTGACCAAAAGGCTTTTACTTCCCTCCCTCTACAACCTGATCGTGGCAAAGGTGCTGCCGGACGGATTCCGTCTGCTGGGCGTCGCCGTGGAAGATTGGGACGACACGAAGTTCCGCGACCACATCGCGGCGACACTCAAACAATTCTGGGGACAGGATGCGGACGCGAGTGTATTGGAATGGCTGACCACCCGCGCGAATTATCAGAAAGCGAACTTTGAAGAGCCCGCCTCCTTCGATAACGTTAGAAAAACAATTGAACGGATTGAGAAGGAGACGCAGACGGGAGGAAATCGCCTGTTCTATCTGGCGGTCGCGCCCAGCTTCATCGCAACCATGGCGGAGCAGCTTTCGCGAACCAGGTTGTTGTCGGAGGAGGGCGGCTGCTGGCGAAGGCTGGTGATTGAAAAGCCGTTCGGACACGATCTGGCTTCCGCGATGGCCTTGAACGCCGAGTTGCAGAAGAGCCTGCGCGAAGAGCAGATTTACCGGATCGATCATTTCGCAGGTAAGGACGCGGTGCAGGATCTTGCCGTATTCCGCTTCTCCAACTCGATTTTTGAGCCGCTGTGGAATCGCTCCATGATCGACAGCGTACAAATCACCGTAGCCGAGACCGTGGGGGTTGAGAGGAGGGCCGCGTACTATGAACAGGCCGGAGCACTGCGAGATATGGTGCCGAACCATATGGCGGAGCTGCTGTCGCTGGTTGCAATGGAGCCCCCGGTCTCTTTCAGTGCGGATCCGATGCGCGCCAAGCAGATCGAGCTGCTGCAATCAATCCACAGAGTTCCGCTGGAAGAGGTGACGAAATATGCCGTGCGCGGGCAATATGACGCGGGTTCGATTCACGGCAATCCTGTTGTTGCGTACCGGCAAGAACCAGGGGTCAATCCGGAATCGAACACAGAAACGTACGTTGCGATGCGGGTGGAGATCGATAACTGGCGCTGGTCCGGTGTTCCGTTTTATTTGCGGACCGGCAAGCGATTGGCGCAGGCGCTCACAGAAGTGGTTGTAACCTTCCGCCACCCGCCAGCTCGGCTCTTCCCCAATGCATCGCGGAGCGACCAGTCGCCCAACCAACTGTTCTTCAAGCTGCAGCCGGAGCCCGGAATTCGACTGAGTTTTGGAAGTAAGGCGCCCGGGCTCGACACCATTGTGGATAAGAGTTTCATGAATTTCAAATTCCCCTCGGGACAGTTCGGCGATCACGGAAAGGGTTACGAACGGCTGCTGCACGATGTGATGATCGGCGACACTACGCTCTTTCAGCGGGCGGAGTTCGTCGAGGAAGGCTGGCGAATGGTGCAGCCGTTGCTCGACAGATGGACGAGCACTCCGCCCAGAATGAAGTTTCCAAACTACGCCGCCGGATCCACCGGTCCCGCAGGGGCGGACGAACTTCTGGCAGCCGCTGGACACGCATGGCATCCGCTGAAAGATCCGTCGATATAAGTGCCGGGTGGCTCCCAGCCGCGCGGCCGCAATCGCCGCTCAACGTGTCCCCTTCAAGCTCCTCTCCATTGCATCCAAGTGAAGGATCGATGAAGAGGAGCTTGCCTTTCATTTACGATGCAGACCCCGGAAATTGTCACAGATCCCATCCAGGCAGCCAAAGAAGCTGGCCTGCGCTATGTATCCGATGCGATTCCCGGCATTGTTCGCCAGCGCAGGGGAAAAGGTTTTCGATATCTTGGACCGGACGGCGCGCCGGTTCGCGATGAGGAGACGCTTGCGCGCATCAAATCCCTCGCCATTCCACCGGCCTGGACCAATGTCTGGATTTGTCCAAACCCCAAGGGCCACTTGCAGGCCACCGGCCGTGACGCGAAGGGTCGTAAGCAGAGCCGGTATCATCCGCGATGGCGCGAAATTCGCGATGAAACCAAATACGAGCGCATGCTGCTCTTCGGAGCCTGCCTGCCAAAAATCCGCGAACGCGTGGAGCGCGACCTGGCCGAGCCGGGCTTAACACGACGCAAGGTGCTGGCCACGGTTGTTCGGCTAATGGAAACCACTCTGATTCGTGTGGGGAATGCGGAGTATGCGCGAGAAAATCATTCCTATGGGCTCACCACGATGCGCAACAAACATGTGCAGGTAGACGGGTCAACTGTCATCTTCAAGTTCCAGGGCAAAAGCGGCGTGCGGCACACGATTGACCTGACCGACAAACGGCTGGCGAAGATCATCCAGCGTTGCCAGGACATTCCGGGCTACGAACTTTTCCAATATGTGGACGAGAATGGCGAGCACCATCCTATCGACTCGGCAGACGTGAACGAATACCTGCGGGAGATCAGCGAGCAGGACTTTACGGCCAAGGATTTTCGTACCTGGTCGGGAACCGTGCTGGCCTGCATGGCCTTGAGCGAGCTCGACGCGTTCGAATCGGCCACCCAGGCCAAGAAGAACATCGTGCAGGCCATCAAGACCGTCGCCGCTCGGCTGGGCAATACTCCTTCGGTCTGCAGGAAGTGCTACGTGCATCCTGCGGTTCTGGAGTCCTATATGGCTGGAGCGCTGCTACAGATCCTAAAGGGGTTCGGGCCACGGCGCCTGGAGAATTCTCCGCATGAACTGCGAATGGAGGAAGCGGCTCTGATGCACCTGCTGGAGCAGGCATCCCCGGCGGAAAAGCGAGCATCTTAGAGTGAAGTCGGTGCAGGTTTTTTTATTTGGCAGAAGAGCGATCCAAATGCAGATCGCACGTCAAATTCTTCTCTTCCGGAGACGCGAGGTTGTTTGATTCAATCAAAACACCTTTCTTCAAGGTCGTCAGAAGCTTCGCCTAACGCTCAACGAGTGCTAAATTGGAAAGACTGGTTGCGTTTCCTGGAGTCTGCCCTCTCCTTTTGACGTTAGCTCAGCGATAAGTATCGGCTGAACCGCCTTCCCCCAAGGCGGTGTGCGAAAACCACCGTACAGGCTTGCCATGAAGACCATATCCCTGCTCGTCAGTCTGCTTCTGACCGCTGCGGTCCCCGCGTTTGCCAACGTGTACGTGACGAGTCCGGCAAACGGCGCTACCGTAACTTCCCCGGTCCATTACGTCGCGACTGCCACTTCAACGACATGTTCGAGCGGCGTAGCTTCCATGGGAATTTACGTGAACAACAGCCGTGTTTACGTTGTGAATGGCGCCAGCCTGAACACCTACATTTCCTTGAACGCAGGCTCCTACAGCACGGTTGTCCAGGAATGGGACCGCTGCGGAGGCTCCACGATCGCGCGGCTTGGAATTACCGTGGGTGGGAGCAGTCCGCCCCCGAGTTCCGGCGTCAGCGTCACCTCGCCCACCAACAACAGCACTGACAGCTCACCGGTGCATTATGTGGCGACCGCTACGACGAGCACCTGCGCCAGCGGTGTAGCCGCCATGGGCATTTACGAGAACAATACCCGAGTCTATGTGGCGAACGGGGCAAGTCTCAACACCTATATTTCGCTGAGTCCCGCCACCTACAATACCGTCGTGCAGGAATGGGACAAGTGCGGAGGTTCGCAGATTGCCCGGCTTTACATCACGGTGTCCGCGTCCACTGCTCCCACAGTCACTCTTACCGCCAATCCAACGTCGATTACGACCGGAAGCTCGTCTACGTTGACGGCGACGGCAAGCAACGCGACTTCCGTGACAATCACAGGCTCGGATGGAAGTTCCTATACGCTGCCCTCCGGCGGTGGCAATATAACGGTGACCCCCACGGCCACCACAACGTACACCGCGGACGCAACGGGATCGAGCGGAAGCGCCACAGCGAGCACCACTGTATCGGTTGTCTCCCAAAGTGGATTGCAGTCGATTGACCATGTCGTTTTCATGCTGCAGGAAAACCACACATTCGACAATTATTTTGGCATGCTGAATCCCTATCGACAGGCCAACGGATGGAACATCGGCCAGGACGGGAAGACGTATAACGTGGATGGGATCGACGACAAATTATCCACGATCAGCAACTACGACGACGAAGGACAGATGTTCTCGCTGTTCAAGTTCAAGAGCACATGCATTGATGATGAAAGCTCAGCGTGGCTGGAAAGCTATGGCGACGTCAGCCGTTGGAACTTCTCCACCACCCGGCCGATCAACATGGACGGGTTCGTCCACACGGCAGAAAACTTCGCGAAAAACTGCGCCAGTTCCGGCCTTTGCTCGGGATCCTTCACAGACCTGACGGGCCAGCGCGCCATGGGCTACTACGACGAGACTTTTCTGAATTATTACTACTACATGGCGTCGCAATTCGCGATTTCGGACCGCTGGTTTTCGCCGATCTCCAGCAAGAGTATCGACAACCGGATTGTCACGTTCAGCGGCGGAACCACGCAAGGACTGGTCAACGATCCGGGCAATGACGACCACCTTCCACAGCTCAACATCGAAACGATTTTCCAGGAACTGGACCAAGCAAATGTTTCATGGAAGATCTATTACACCGTGACGCAGGGCCAGTGCATTGCGGGTGGGCCATGCTCCGGGTCGCCCTATCCGGGCACCAACTTCGCCCCATTCAGCTACTCGCAAAAATACGTGTACAACAACCCGAGTCACGCCGCCTGCGTCGCTCCCACTCAACCTTCCAGCGTAGTGGGAGACACGACGAATTCCTTCTGCATCGATCCCACCCACATCGCGCCGCTTTCGAATTACTTTACCGACCTCACCAACAATGCCCTCCCGAGCTTTGCGTTCATTGAAGCCGGATACGGCAACAACGACGAGCATCCGGGATCAGGTCAGTCGATTCTGGCGGGGCAGGCGCAGGTGGCCAAGATAGTGAACGCCTTTATGGCGAGCCCGGAATGGAAGAATTCCGTTTTCTTCCTCAGCTATGACGAGGGCGGCGGTCCCTACGACCATGTGCCGCCGGTGCCGGGACAATCCAACAAGAACACCGACGCTTCGCTGGGAACGATTCCCGACATTTCGCAGATTGCGGTGAACCCGGACAGCTACAAGCCGTGCGTTTCCAGTACCGGCACGCCGACGTTTCATTGTGACCTGACGTCCAGTGACCCAGGCGCTGTTTCCACCGATGCTCCCGCCATACAGGGCTTTGCCGCCCAGCTTGGCTTCCGTGTCCCGAACATGATCATTTCGCCGTTCACCCGGATGCACTATGTGTCCCACACGCCGATGGATCACACGGCGATTATCAAGTTTGTTGAGAACCGGTTTATTGGCTCGACGGCACACCTGACGGCGCGCGACGCGGCCCAGCCCAATCTTCTGGAATTCTTTGACTTCACCGGAATCCCATGGGCCACTCCGCCAACGCCGCCGACGCCCAATAACGCTACGAACACCTGCACGCCAACAAGTATGGGGCCATAGCGCAGGACGCGCGTTGATTTGGCATTTGCCGACTGGACGTGTAATTTCAATTTAGATGACGCGCGTTTTCACATGGCCAGCACTGGTTGCGCTGGTTGCGATTCAGGTATTCGTTGGCGGATGCGGTCTGTGTTGCGGAATGTCGCAAGAGCACACCGCGCGAAATGTGCGATCACAGACAGAAATGGCCGGATGCCACGGAATGCGTTCCGGCCAAACTTCTGATCTGGCCGTTTCGACGCAAGCCGCTTCCTGCGCATCTCGAAGCTGTTCGGGCAATCCTTGCAATTCGATGCTGAGCTTTGTTCCGCCGCGTAGGATCGTGGATGGAAAGTCTTGCGACCGGGGGGACGCCGGATATCCCCTGCTTGCGCGCGCAACGCTCGCCTCCGGTTTCCTTCCACGTTGGCCGTCACCGGACAACCAGGTGCACCACCACTTTCCCTCCGTTCCGCCCCTGCTGGGCCTTCGCGTTTAGACTGCTTCCTTACCTCTTATTTTTGAAGAACAAGTATTCTCTCCTGCCAAAAGCGTGAGAACACCGGCCCTTGCCGCTCGCACCATTCACATTTCTTGAGGATTTTCATGAGCAATCGTCGTAGCTTTTTGCAGACCGCACTTGGCCTCGGAGCGGGGCTTTTTGCGCAGCCGCGTCTTTTAGCTGCTACCCAGCGCTACCAGGAAAGCGAGCGCGGGCCAGCTTCGCCAAGCGCGGAGATGCTGCGCCAGAATCGCCTGAGGCATCGCGGAGCAGCGGTCCAGGTGCCCGTCATTACAACGGACGTTGGCGACCTTCCCTTCACCATGGAAGACGGCGTAAAGGTCTTCCGGCTCACCGCGCAAGTGATTGAACGGCAAATCGCTCCGGACAAAACTATCTACCTGTGGGGGTTCAACGGGTCCGCGCCCGGACCGACAATTCAGGTGACTCAGGGCGACAGGGTGCGCGTAATTGTTCGCAACGAGCTGCCTGAGCCAACCTCCATGCACTGGCATGGATTTGAAGATCGCATTGGATACGACGGGATGCCCGGCATCAGCCAGGAGCCAATCCTTCCCGGCGAGCAGTTCACCTACGAGTTCGATATTCACCAGGCCGGAACCTATTTCTACCACTCGCATATGGCAATGCAGGAGATGGCCGGAATGCTCGGCGGGTTCATCATGCATCCAAAAGTTCCTTACCGTCCACATTGCGAGAAGGACTTTCTGCTTCACCTGCAGGAATACGCAGTGCTGCCCAACAACATGGTGCCGAACTCGATGAGCATGGAATACAACTGGCTGGTGCTCAACGGAAGGTCTGGCCCGGCAACCACACCGCTGATCGTCCGCCAGGGCGATTATGTTCGCATACGATTTGTCAATCTTGGCATGGATCACCATCCGATGCACATCCATGGGCACACCTTCTTTGTCACGGGGACGGAAGGTGGGCGCATCCCCGAGACGGCATGGTGGCCGGGGAACACGGTCCTGGTAGGTGTAGCGCAGGCGCGCGACATCGAATTTGTCGCGAACAATCCGGGCGACTGGATGCTGCATTGCCATCTTCCGCACCACATGATGAACCAGATGGCATCGAACGTGGGCCCCATCTCCCGTGTTGGAGCAGGCATGCCCGCGGGCGCCGGAATGAAGAATGGAATGGGCATGCTGGATGGCTCGCCCGGTGCGCCGGCAGGCAGCGATTATGGCCCTTCTCTTGGACGCGGGATGGGCTTCGGGTCGACGCAGGACAACGCAACCACCAACGGGCCGCTTTCCAATCCAGACTTCAACGCGACCATGCGCGGAATGCAGCAGGAGATGCGAACGGGAAAGCCGGAAATGGGCCCCCTGCAGATGCGCAACATGATGGCGCTGGATATGCACAGCATGAAGCAGCAGAACGGCCAGATCGCGCCCAATGCCGGCAATGTGCCGAACTTTCCGCAGGACGCCTACATGGAAGGACCCATGATGCGGATGGACGACAAGGTGAAAAAGCCGGAGAACTACGGGCTTCGTCCCGGATGGAGTCAGTTTATGCAAGGCATGATGACCTTCATTCGGGTATTGCCGCCAGAGAAATATGACGAGGTCATCGCGCAAATGAAGCAGGCCCGGCGGCCTGGCGATCCTTACATGTCGCTGCTGGAGCGCAGCTAACCCGATGGAAATTCAAAGCGCGTTCAACGGAGAAGGGATGAAGAAGACGGTAAGCGGAACACTCTTCCTGACGGCGGTCAGCCTGCTTTTGGCGGGAATGGCAGTCGCGCAGCAGCAGTCGATGCCCGGCATGGAAACACCACAGACAGCACCCGGCACCCGGCAAAGCTCCACAAAGACAATGGAGATGGAAGTTCCGGGCGACATGCGCAATTTGCAGAACTCGAGTGACAGAGGCGCGCGGCGAGAAGCGCAGAGCGAAGAAAACTCTGAGCGGCAGCAATCGACGGAAAATTCAAAGCCGGGTGCGCGGAGCGACAGCAGCTCAGCCGTCCATCCCACGCTCACTCTCCAGGAACCAGAAAATCCTCGCCACCTGACGATGCAGAACCTTCCCGCTCCAAATCTCCTGCAAGCGGTCGAGCACCGTGCGCCGATGACGCTCCAGGATTTTCTTGCACGCGCGGAACACGGCAATCCCACCCTTGCGGAGGCTCGGGCAGACGCGCTGCGAGCAGGCGCGCAGGCGCGTCAGGCCGGACTTTACCCTAATCCGTCGATCGGGTACAGCGGAGATCAAATCCGCGGCGGCAGCTACGGCGGAGGCGAACAGGGAGCATACCTTCAGCAGAAGATCGTGCTGGGCGGCAAGCTGGGATTGCGGCGGAACATCCATCGGCAAGAGGCCAGAGAAAACGAAATCGCGTTAGAGGACCAGCAGGCTCGCGTGCGCAATGACGTTGTGCATGCCTTCTACCGGGCACTGGCTACACAGACAAAAGTTGCCGTAAGAAGGAGAATTCTGCAGGTTGCGGAGGACGCGGCGCAAACGGCCCATCAACTGGCAAATGTCGGGCAGGCGGACGCGCCGGACATTCTGCAGGCCCAGGTAGAAGCGGGCCAGGCAAAAATTGAATATGTGACGGAGCAGAGAAATTATCTGCGCGACTTTCAACTCCTTTCCGCGATGTGCGGGGCACAAAATCTGCCTGTTGCCCCTTTGCAAGGCGAACTGGAGAAGACGCCGGTTCTGGACACGGAACACGAGGTGGCCAAAATTCTGGCGGACAGCCCGGCAGTGAAGCGGGCAGAGCAGGCAGTCAGAGTGGCCGAAGCGCGGCTGAAGGATGCGCGGCGCGAATCGGTTCCCGATCTGACCTTGCGAGCGGGCGAATGGTACAGCGGTGAATACGTCTCTGGCTCCCACATCGCCGCGGGTCCAGAGAGCTTCGCCAGCGTTGGAATGGATCTGCCAATCTGGAACCACAACCAGGGAAACGTCCAGGCAGCAAAGCTAGAGCAGGACCGTGCTGAAGCGGAGTTAAACCGGGTGAAGCTTGCGATCAAGCAAGTGGCAGAGCCGCTGGTCCAGCAATATCTCACCGCGCAATTTGAGGCCGAGGAGTATCGTACCGGCCTTATCCCCGGTGCAAGGCGCGCCTACGAGCTATACCTGATGAAATATCAGCAGATGGCAGGCTCTTATCCGCAGGTGCTGGTTTCGCAGCGTACCTTGTTTCAACTGCAAATCGGATATGTAACTGCCCTGGATCAGATATGGAGCAGTTCTTCCGCACTGCAAAACTATACGCTTACAGGCGGACTGCAACCGTCGGGACCAGCCGGCCCTTCCAGTACGACGATCAACCTTCCGAACGGAGGCGGAAGCGAGTAAGTCGTCCGATGGGCCGCCTAAGTGGTCTGATGGCTTTTTCGATACGGCAAAACTAAAGAATTGCGTTCTCATGCTTCCATCCCTGGGAGCACCTTCCCGCGCGTACAACTGAAAAGCTTGCACCTGACATCCTACAGGTTGTCCGTAGCACAACTGACAGGGATTTTCTGGTTGGCGCAACTGGAGCTTTCGGTGAGCTTCCATGTGTTTTTGCTGACATGGAGCTGAGGTGAAGGAATGAGTTTTCTCCCCCGCTGCATCACGCGAGCCTGTGGGTCGCCCGTGCGTGCTGCCGCTTTGCTAACTGTGCTCGTCGCGTTCGGAGGGGCCGCGATTTCGCGCTTACCGGCTTTTGCGCAGGGCCAGTCCACGACCGCTCCGGACAATTCCGGCCAGAACAAGCAACATGGATTGACCGCCGACCAGCAGAGCGATCGTAAGTCGGATGTTGCGATTACACGGAAGATCCGCCAGGCCGTCATCGCCGACAAGTCTCTGTCCACTTACGCGCACAATGTCAAAATCATTACCCGGCATGGCGTCGTTACGTTGAGGGGTCCGGTTGCGTCAGAAGATGAGAAGCAGGCCATCGTCAACAAGGCCGAAGCGGTGACCGGAGGCGCGGACAAGGTTCGCAACCAACTCACTCTGCGAAGCCGCAATTAATCCAACAGAAGGCGTTCCATTTAACCGTTCTGTCCGCATAGGCAGCACAAGAGGAAAGAGAGTTCCCAGATGTCCGGCAAACATACAGCAGTTTTTGGCATATACATGAACGTGGCCCAGGCAGAGCAGGCGGCAGACCGGCTGATCGCATCTGGTTTCGACAATCATGATATTTCGGTTCTGATGGCCGACAATGATGCCTCGCACCAGTTCGCGCATGAAAAGAACACCAAAGCCCCGGAAGGAGCCACCACCGGTGTCGCTACTGGCGGGGTGATCGGGGGAACGCTGGGCGTGCTCGCCGGGATTGGCGCGCTGGCGATCCCTGGCGTCGGCCCACTGATCGCCGCGGGTCC
>DAHVZT010000112.1 GCA_027323885.1 Acidobacteriaceae bacterium | reverse complement strand
GATGCTTACAAGCACTTCAATCAGCGCGATAAGGGCTGGACCAAGGTCATTCTGCATCCTCAGGCTGCTTGATTTTATTCACGAAAACTCATCGCCGCCGAGCAGCGATCGCTCGGCGGCGCTTTTTCAGATGCGATTGGGGTCCCTAAAAGAGGCATCAGGCTTGAATCGCACCGGGCGCAGTGTAGGGCTCGGAAACGTAGCTTGCCATCGCCTGCGCCAGCTGGGAATCGACCTCATCGGCAATTTCCATGACGCTGACCAGCAGCAGACTGAAGTCGACTTTGTGCAGGTTGTATTGGAGTGTCTGAAAAATGCTGACCTGCAGCATTCGTGATTCCTCCACCATCATGGCCGCGCTGTACCCCTGCTTGCGGCGCATCAGTCCATGCGCGGCAGCTGCGGTCGAAGTCGCCGGCCTGCTGCCAAGCGGGCGAGGGTTGCGGAGACGAAACACCAGGTCTTTGAAAAGCTGGGGAAGATGTTCGCAACGCGTTTGCCGGTCAAGCGCAACCGGGATCATCTTCGGTTCAAGTTCGACTCGGGCAAGCCATCCCTCGATCGTGGATTCCGTCTCATTTTCAAGAATGGTGGCTACCGACTCTACTTTGTGCACCGGCCTCACTTTTTGCTCCAATCGGTTTCGGATCGTTTGAATCAGTGTCTTTACATCCATCGGCTTGATTAGAATCTCGTCGGCCTGCAGCAAAATCGCGGCGGCGGCCTCCTTCATCGCCGGAAATCCGCTGAATATCAGCGTCACAGCTCTTGGGTTCGAGTTCCGCATCGCGCTGACAACAGTCAATCCATCCCCAGGATTGGGCATGTGCAGATCGCTTAGCAGGACATCGAAGGTTTCGGCGGCGATATGCTTGAGCGCATCGTTGACACTGCTTGCCGGCACCACAAAGAACCCGTTGCGTTCGAGGACGGCACTCAGGGTCAAGAGAACGGATTTATGATCGTCGACCAGCAAAACTCTCGCCTTACCGGCTTGCGGCGTTTCCGTTCGGATTGGCACTCCTTTAGTTTCCATGGGCATGCTGGCCACCTCCAATGGCAAATCGCAGCAAGGAAGCTCTCGGTGGGCGGGAGTATGGTCACCTTAGAAGATTTAGCGTCGCGATGAACTTCAGGCCTATGTCCAATAGGTGACAGCCGCGGATTGCTGGACTGGTTTAGAGTCTACACCCCTTAAATCCGGAATATGCGCGGAAATCCCATTCGAGCCGTAATCACCTGAATCTCCGGTTGCGGAAAATCCTTGCCGGAGTTCTTTGCGCCAGCCTATACTCCATGGGTTTGGCCCGGAGTTCGATCGGAACTGAGCAAAGCTTTTCGGTCTGGCACGGTCCAACTCGTGTGAGGAGACTATGGCAACAGTAACGCTTGAACAGGAACTGAACCCGTGGGAAGCGCAGGCTGCCCGCTTCGACTATGCCGCTCGTAAATTGAATTTAGACGAAGGCCTCTGGAAGGTCCTTCGCTCGCCCAATCGCGAAATTATCGTCCATTTTCCGGTCGCTATGGACGACGGCCGCGTGGAACTCTTCACCGGATTTCGCGTGCACCACTCCATGGCCCGCGGGCCGGGCAAAGGCGGAATTCGCTATGCGCCCGATGTATCGTTGGACGAAGTACGCGCACTTGCAAGCTGGATGACCTGGAAGTGCGCAGTTGTGGATATCCCCTTCGGCGGCGCCAAAGGGGGCGTAATCTGCGATCCAAAGAAACTTTCGCAGGGCGAGCTGGAACGCATCACGCGGCGCTACACGTCGGAATTGATCGAGTTTCTTGGGCCGGAGAAAGACGTACCCGCGCCGGATGTCAATACTAACGAGCAGACTATGGCATGGATCATGGACACTTATTCCATGCACATGCGGCAGACAGTAACGGCGGTTGTCACAGGAAAGCCGATATCGCTCGGCGGCTCCCGCGGACGCCGCGAGGCGACGGGACGCGGCGTGCGGGTGGTGTGTCTGGAGGCGCTGCGTCATCTCAATATGTCCGTGGAAGACTGCCGCGTCATCATTCAGGGTTTTGGAAACGTAGGGTCCAACGCCGCGCACCTATTGATGGAAAGCGGATGCAAAATTGTTGGCATCGCGGAATATGACGGCGGCCTATTTCGTGAGGATGGAATCGATATTCGGGCGCTCACCGAGTATCGCCATCGCAACAGCTCCATTGTCGGGTTCCGCGGAGCGGAGGCTGCCAACACAGCGGAACTGCTGACGCGCCCCTGTGACATTCTCATTCCTGCCGCGACCGAAAATGTGATCAGCAGCCGAAATGCAGCAAAAATTCAAGCGAGGATTGTCTGCGAAGGCGCGAATGGCCCGACTACCGCCGTCGCCGATGAGATTCTGGCAGACAAGGGAATTTTTGTCATTCCGGATATACTAGCCAATGCGGGCGGAGTGACCGCATCCTACTTTGAGTGGGTCCAGGATCGGCAAGGCTACTTCTGGAAGGAAGAAGTCGTCAATGAGCGCCTGGACGAAGCTTTGAAGCAGAGCTTTGCGGATGTCGTGCACTATGGACTGACGCACGATGTGAACAATCGAATAGCCGCCTACATGCTGGCCATTGACCGCGTGGCCAGTGTTATCCGCCAGCGCGGCTTCTACGCATAAATCCTTCCACCCGGATCCGCAACAGCAACGCCGCCGGGAGCGCGCGTTGCTGTTGCCCGCAAGTATTTAAGGAACAGCCGCTTAGCACTTTCTTATAGATTTGTCGGTCTGATGGCATACAAAAGTGTGGCCTCTCTGGTAAAATCTTCTCAAGCAGCTTTCCTGAGATCTGCGAACTTCTTCTTAGTTCCTCTCCCACGGACGGTCCATGAACAAGGAGATTTTCGCAGATGCGTGTGCACCTCATTAATCCTAGCGATTCCTCATTTGGAATCGGTGTGATCACTCCTCGCTGGCTGTATGTTCTTGCCGGCGCTACGCCACGGAAATACGGCGATCCCATCATTACCGACGAGACGCTGGAACGGTTTAAACCGGACACGCTTGCGGCAGGCGATGTGGTCGGAATCGGCATTCACACCGGCAACGCGCTGCGTGGGATGGAGCTCGGACGGATGGCGCGGGAGCGGGGCGCCTGGGTCGTCTATGGAGGGATCCACGCGACGCTGTATCCCGAAGAGGCCGCGCAATTGGGCGCCGCTCACGTCGTGGTCAAGGGCGACGGCGACGTGGTCTGGGGCAAAGTGATCGCGGATCTGCTTGCCGGAACGGCAAAAGCCGTTTATGACGGTGGGCGAATCTCAGGAGAGCAATTCGTCCCGGCGCGTTGGGACCTCGCTTCGCGGCAAAGCTACATGTGGGCTTCGGTGCAGACCGTCCGCGGCTGCCCAAAGCACTGTTCGTTTTGCTCTGTGTGGAGAACCGACGGCCAGAAGCCGCGCCTGCGCACCTCCGATGTCGTTGTGCGTGAGATTGTCGATCTCCGCAGACGTGGATTCCGTTTCATCGCCCTGGCGGATGACAATTTTTATCCAGCAAGCCTGGAAGACCTGCGCCTTGCGCGCAAGCAGGGCAATACGGCTCGGGTGGCGGAGCTGGAAGGAATTCGTGCGGAGCGTTTTGACCTGATGGAAAAGCTCTCCAAGCTGCCGCGAGATATGGTGTTTTTTACCCAGATCACCATGGAAGCCGGTGAGGACACGCAGTTCTTGGACGCCATGCGCAAGGCCAACATCAAAGGAGCTCTCGTTGGCGTGGAATCGGCGACCGCCGAGGGGCTAAAGGCAGTTTTCAAAGACTTTAATCTATCCGGCGATAATCTGGTCAAACGGCTCAGAACATTTCGGGAGCACGGCGTTCACGTTCTGGGGTCGTTCATTTTTGGATTGCCCACCGACCGCACCGACACGTTTGCCGCGACCGCGGAGCTGGCCAAGAAATCGGGCATCACCTTTGCGCAGTTTGTCATGCTGACGCCGTTCCCCGGGACTGTCGACTTCGACCGGTGGGAGAAAGGACTGGGCGAGAACGTCATGCATGTTGGCGGAGTTCCCATTACACGCCACTGGCTCATCCCTGCCGAAATCCGGCCCAAGATGTTCAGCCCCCATCCAACCATGACGACGGATGAAATCCGCGAGCGAACACAGGCGGTATGGGACGATTTCTACAGCATGCCCGAAATCTGGAAGCGGTCGAAGTGTGTTCCTACCCTGCGGGGCCGCCTGGCGTTTCTCTTTACATCTAAGCTTTACCGGCAGATGTACGCCAATACGGGAATTTCGACCGATAGCGCACGGCGTCAGAAGGCGACGAAGATCGCCCGCTGGATCGCCATTCCAACCCGCAAGCTGTTTGAAGCCAAACCCATGCCAGAGTTGAAGGTGCCGGAACAGGCTTTCTCGTCGGAGTTGCTGCCGATTCTGTAGGCACAGCGATGAAACTGCATTCACCCGATTACGCGGCGCAGGAAGCCGCGAATACCGGCTCCGCCGAGCACGAGAAGCGAAACGACGAGCGCTCCTAGAATCAACCAGACCGGCATGTGTGGCAGCGCTGGCGTCAGCGCTGCACGCAATCCCTCGCTCATATACACGATCGGATTCAGCAGCACGGCATATTGCAGCCAGCGCACATGGTAAAGCAGCGCCCAGGGATAGTACACACAGCCCAGAAACGTGATTGGCACCACAACCACAGAAAAGATCAACCCGATCTGACGCGGCTCAACCGATGTGCCGATCGTCATCCCCAGCGCGCCAGACACCAGGCTGGCCAGCACAAGGACAGCGCCAAGCAGCAGGTAACTGCTGACGTGTACGTGCACCGGTTGCGCGGGAATAAAGTAGGCCAGCGGAAACACGATAAGGGCTGACAGCATACTCTGTAGGGCGCTGAAGCATATCTTCTCAATTGCCACGCCCGCTACAGGCAGGGGGCACATCACACGGTCATCGATCTCACGGGTGATTCCAAATTCCGACGAAAGCGGCAGCGCAACAGCCGCAATTCCGGTGAACATGACGGCGACGGCCATCAGTCCCGGCAGCAAAACGGTGCCGAAATTCATTGCGCCACCGGCTGATGCATTGCCGAAGCTCTGGCCAATTCGCGGAAAAATGTAGGTGAAGACAAACAGAAACAGCAGGGGATTCATCGCAACGCGAATCGCAAATGGACCCACTTCGCGCCGCAGCACGCGAAAGTCGCGGAGCATCAGGCCCCAGAATGCCCGAGAGTAAAGAATGGACGCGCTCGCAGGCCGGGAACTTTCCCGCCTGACGGTTTTGGGATCACTCACGGAGATCTCTTCCTGTCAGGTGAATGAAAACGGTCTCCAGGGAAGGCTCGGAGATGGAGAGGTCGCGCAACCCGTACGGCTGCGCTGTCGTGACCAGAACAGGCAGCAGACCTTCGGCTCTGGCGGCATAGACGCGCACGCCGGAAGCCGTAGTTTCAACAGAACCGACTTCCGCGATCTTGCGCAGTTCCGCCGCGAGTTCCTCGCGCTGACCCGTGCGCTGCACTTCCAGCCCATAAACCGTCTGAATATTCAGGCTGCTTTTAAGCCTCTCCGGAGTGTCTTCCACAAGAATCTTTCCATGGTCGATGATCGCGACCCGATCGCACAGAGCTTCTGCCTCTTCCATATAGTGCGTCGTCATCATCACGGTAATCCCCTGGTCCTTGAGCGCCCGAATCGATTCCCACATGGCCAACCGGCTTTGCGGATCCAGGCCGGCGCTCGGCTCATCGAGAAACAGGACGGCCGGGCTATGGGCGATCGCTCTGGCGACGAGCAGCCGCTGCGCCAGGCCTCCAGACAGTTCACCAGGGAAGGCCTTGGCTCGTTCAGCAAGCCGGAACTGTTCCAGCAGACTGTTCGCACGGGCTTTGGATTCCGCGTCGCTCATCCCGAAATAGCGGCAGTGAAAGAAAAGATTCTCAAACGCGGTCAAAGAGCGGTCCAGTGTGTTGTATTGCGGAACCACTCCAATTTCGCGTCGCGCCACGGCGGGTCTGCTCACGACATCGCAGCCCGCGATTTTGACTCCGCCGGAGGTGGGCCGGGCGCGCGTGGTGCAGATGCTGATCGTGGTGGTTTTTCCCGCACCATTCGGGCCGAGCAGGCCGAAGATGCCGCCCTGCGGAACCGATAGAGTGATCCCGTCAACTGCGGTCACACGGTTCCTGCTCTCGTAGACCTTTGTCAGCTTCTCGATCGAGACAATCGCTTCAGTTTTGGGAGCTGAATTGGAAATGGCAACACCCTCTCTGGAGTGTTGCCATAGTTTAGCAAGGAGAACCTACAAACTTCTGATTCACACAGGTGTTGAACTCCAATGGCGCCGGCGCAGCCGAAAACCGGAACGGAAATCGAACCACATTTTGGCTGCCTGGATTTCAGGGAAGCAGGGCTGCAAAAAAGCAACATTCAGGGCATCAGTGTTGCGGATGTGGAGTGCTGCAAGCATTCAGTGTTGCCATGAAACAGAGATGGAAAACCGATCATGGTGAGGTGCGATCAGGGTTGCAATGGATCATGGTGAGACCAGGGGTTGCAATGGATCACGTGCAGCTACATTTTTCTTATATGCGAAGCAGTGAGCCAACAGTCGCTCGAACTTGTTGAAGCAAAGTAGAGCAATGCCGCAGTCAATCAAAAGAATTCAAACTTATGCGATCGCCTTGGCGCGGTAATCCTCTTCCATGTGGGAAGCGGCAACCGGTGCGGGGATCAGCTCGGTGATCTGTGCGGCCGGCTGAGACTTGGGCAGTTCCCATGAGTGCAGCAGCCGCATCTTTTCCAGGGAATAGGGAAACTGTTTTCCGCAGTCCAGGCAGACTTTATAGCTGTGGGCCCGCAGGGTAAAAGGACGAGTCAGATGGCCGTGGCTGCAGCCAAAGAAGATTTCGCAGAAAAAGCCATACACCGCTTGCATCCAAGACATAATCGTTTCGCAGGCTCGACTAGAAAGTGGGCTGTCGGACGCCTGGCCTCCAGTGGGATCGGCTACTTGCCCAATCTGTGAACACATAGATGCAATCCAAATGGCAAAGTGTATCGAAAGGCCGAATTATTTTTAAGCTAGCCTAACTCCTTGAAATCAAGGCATCAGCCACTTTTCTCCGTCCTGGCCCCGGCAAACTCGACCCAATGTGTGCACTGGGTTGCACACATTATCCCAGCGAGATCACCACCTTGCCAAAGTGTTGCCCACCCTCCATGTACTGGTAAGCCGCTCGCGTTTCCTGCAATGGAAACTCCCGGTCGATCACCGGCCTGAGACCGTGCAGGCTGATGGCCCGGTTCATCGCCTCAAACATCTCCCGCGAGCCCACCATGATTCCAGCGATCTGAACCTGCCGCATGAGCAGGGGAACGACAGAAAGCTTCTCCTCAGCTTGGGAGAGCACCCCGATCTGCACGACTGTACCGCCGACCCGCACGGCCTGGAGCGACTGGCTGAATGTGCCTGCGCCCCCGACTTCCACGACGACGTCCGCGCCGATCCCACCGGTCTGCTCTTTTACCCAGGCCGACCAGTCCGGACGCTCTCTGTAATTCAGCCCGGCATCGAGGCCCAGAAGCTTTGCCCGCTCTAGTTTGCGATCACTGCTGGAGGTGCCCAGCACGCGCGCCCCGGCGAGTTTGGCGAACTGAAGCGCAAAGATGGACACACCTCCGGTTCCCTGAACGAGGACCGTGTCCCCCGGCTGAATTCTGGATGCCCTTGCGATGGCGCGCCAGGCGGTCAACCCGGCGCAGGGCAGAGTTGCCGCCTCCTGATAGCTGAGGTGGTCGGGAAAGTGGACCACGCCCCGCTCGGGAAGCGCCACATACTGCGCCAGCATGCCATCGAGATCGCCCGCCAGCGCGCCACGCGATTTATCACTGGAAGGACCTCCATCCTGCCAATTCTGAAAGAAAAGCCCCGCCACCCGGTCGCCTGCACGAAACCTGGTAACGGCCTTCCCAACCGCGACCACTTCGCCTGCACCGTCGGAAAGCGGGATGCGGGGCATGTGCAGTTTTGGATCATAGTGGCCGCGCAGCAACATCAGGTCACGATAATTCAAAGACGCGGCATGGACGCGAATCAGCACGTCTCCTGCGCCGGGTACTGGCTCGGGAAGTTCAACCGGTTGTAGATGTTCCAGGCCAAACCGGGTCATCTGAAATGCTTTCATGTGGAAGCTCCTGCAAACATTTTTAGCCGCAATTGCCTGCAATACGGTGGATGCGCGATTTGTTGCATGTGATTCAGTCGCCACTCCGATACCATGTATATATGGCGCGAGGATGGGAAA
This sequence comes from Acidobacteriaceae bacterium, assembly GCA_027323885.1. Taxonomy (GTDB): domain Bacteria; phylum Acidobacteriota; class Terriglobia; order Terriglobales; family Acidobacteriaceae; genus JAKAAZ01. The sequence goes on along the minus strand of DAHVZT010000112.1, from coordinate 959 downwards.
GTAAAACAGCGGAAGACCAAGCGGAAGATCATATCGAGCAAAGAGCCGAGGCCGCGAAGGCGGTTTCCAGAAAAGCAGTGACGGCTGCGGATGCGGTCCAGTCGCGGGCCCGGCAGATTCTCGCTCTGAAACGGGAGAGAATCCTGGCCGAAAAAACCAGCAGCCCGGTGCGGCGTGCGGCGCTCCAGGCCGCACTCCAGGATGTGGAGGCGGAGCTCAGGCAGATGGTCTGATCCGGGCTGCGCCCTTCAGCTTGAGTGCCGGTGGAACATGATGGAATTCGCCTGGTCGATGGTGGTCATCAGCACCTGCGCTATGTTGACATGGGCGGGGCGAGTAGCGGCCCAGCAAATGGCATCGGCAACGTCCTCCGGGGTGAGCGGAGTGATGTTTTGATAAACAGCGGCCGCCCGCTGCTTGTCGCCGTGAAAACGCACTTCGCTGAACTCGGTTTCCACCATACCAGGGTTCACGCTCGTCACCCGAATTGGGGTGCCAAGCATCTCCTGGCGCAGGCCTTCTGTTAGGCGGGATTCCGCCGCCTTGGTTGCGCAATAGACCGCGCCGTTGGGGTAAGCCAGGTGCGCCGCCGTCGAGCCAAGATTGATGACATGGCCGCGGCCGCGCGCCAGCATACCTGGGACCACAACGCGAGTCACGTAAAGTAAGCCCTTTACGTTGGTGTCGATCATCTCTTCCCAGTCTTCCACGTTGCTTTCATGTAGCTTTTGCAGGCCGCGACTGAGTCCTGCGTTGTTAATGAGAACATCGATCGATTTCCACTCTTCCGGCAGGCTATCCAGCGTGGACTGGACCTGCTTATTGTTGCGGACATCCATGGACACGGTCAGAACCGCGCCGGCTCCAGCCGCTTGCAGCGGAGCCGTCATCTGTCGAAGACGGTCGAGGCGTCGCGCAGCCAGCAGCAGGCGCGCGCCCTCCGCCGCGAAGCGAGCGGC
>DAHVZT010000073.1 GCA_027323885.1 Acidobacteriaceae bacterium | reverse complement strand
GCCGCTCAACAGACCTTCCAGATAGGCCAGACTGCGCTCCCGCACTTCGGTTCGCGCAAACAGATCCCCCATCCCCCGATGCGCGCGCATCAACTCGCCCTTCCAACCTCGGACCGTTTTCTCCATCGCCTACGCGGAGATCCCACCTGAGCGTTTTCAGTCTATCATCTAGTTACAACTGTAGTATTAGGATCCTGTTAGGCTTGCCTGACCAAGTGCAACCTGAAGCGGGTGCTTTTCAAGGAATTGCTTCAAATGCTTTGCAATAGCTTCTGCCATGGACTGATCGTTCCTTGACCCTCCCCATTGCTTATGCACGGAATAGGCCCAGACAATCTGCTTAGTCGTCAGATCGACCAGTTGAACGGAAACGGTCGAGCTATCCTGAATGCCAATGCAGTCTGCGAACAGGCAGCGGGCTACCTTGCTTCCGGTGGTCTGCGTCTTCACCTTTAAAGGTGTCGTTTCGAGCCGGTATTGCGCCCCTGTCTCCTCGGCAAACAGCGAAACTGGCACCTGTTTCTTTTCTATTGCAGCCGTCAATGCGGTCTGAAAGCCTTCGTCCGGGGCAATGTAGAGGGTTGGTTTCGATGTGGATATGGGCTTGGCTGCGAAAGACAAGCCTGCGACGATAAGAACAAAGGCAAAAGTGAGTGCAGTTTTCATGAAGCTTTCCTTTTCCAGGGTTTTCTAGGTTTGTGATATCTCGTTCATTTCGATAATCCTGTCCATTCTGAAAGTCTTGAAACCCTCCGCATCCAGCACGCTGACATAGGTAATGCCGCTTGGCGAGATTCCTACCGCAAACACGTCCAACTCCCGCGCCGAGTATTGGTCATGGGAGTCCTTATACTTGATCAATAGGCGCTTAGGCTCTGGATACCTTGTTTTCCAATCGACGACGAATTTAGGGGGTGCGGGCCGCTGATATGCGTGAGTCTTCGCCGGAGGGAAGAAACCATTTGCCAGGTATTCAAATAGCTGTTTTTCAGTGAGAATTTCTACCCCGATTTCGCGGGCCTTTCTTGCTTTCCGGCTGTCTGCTAAGGCCGAGACGAGATAGCTTGTGTGATAGGTAACGGAAGCCACAAACTGTGCGTTTTGGCTGGAATTTATGAGGCGTGCTGCTGCTTCGCGCGGAACGGAAAGTGTTCCAGTGATCGCAACCAAGACTGGCGGTGGGGGCAGAAATTCTTTATCGAGCTATGGTTCGAGGGCTGCACAAATTCAATACGGAGTATCTGAGTCGGAGTTATGGAAGTCAATGGAAATCACTCAGGACCGGCGAATCTTTGGTAACAAAGGGCGGAATGTCTGGAGTTCATCGCCAAAGACCTGCTGCTCCGGCCGCGAACTGGATTTCATGTCCCTCATTTGACCCCGCATCCAGCCCGTGCATAGACTAAAGTTGCTTCCAGCGAGAGTCTTGATGCGGTCGATGCGGCCATTGCGCTTACTTTTTTCAGGCAATCGAAGGACGATTGCTTTTGCTTTTGCGGTGTTCGCGATTTTCCTGTACTCCGCTACGTGGGCGGGTTTGGCCCAGACATCGGCGCCGCAGCCGCAACCGCCGGAAAACCCGGCATTGCCGCCGCCTCACGTGCCCACGCTTTCCGGGCCGCCTTCCACTTTCTCCTCTTCCGGGTCGAATAGCAGCTCGCCTGCCGCAGCCCCGCCGGAAGATGCGAACTCCCAGGGCGACACGGGCGATGTTTCCGCGCGCTCTTCCAAAAACGCGCAGGCCGAGAAAGCTCCGGCGGTGATCGATCCGACAGGACCGGCCACCTCCGTGGAAACCTCCGAGTCGGTATTCGACATGATGGCGGGTCTGAACGCGTGCGGGTATGACGCGGGACTCGAGAATTCCGATCCGCTGCGCCAGAAAGTACGCGATGACGTCAATCAGGCGCTGACCGAGTCCGAACCAGCGCGACAGGCGCGCGATCGGTTGTGCGCCTTTATCCAGAAGCACACAATGAGCAGCAGCAAGCTCAATCTGGCGGCTTACATTTCGCTGGCGCTCTATCTCACTCCGCCGCCGCAGCTTACCCCGAACGTTGCGGCTGCTGACCTGCCGCCGGATGCCGCGCCGCTGGTCGATGTGGTCCCGCGCCTGAAGGCGTTCGCGGAAGCGGCCGGTCTGCACCTCATCTGGGTCCTGAACCGCCACGCGTATGAGGCGGACGTGGAGAAGATTCGCGGGCCGCTTTCTCAGATGATCGTGCAGGTGGATCTCTATCTGAAGCAGCCGCCCCCCGGCTACGGAAACCGGCGGTTCCTCGTCATCCTGGAGCCGCTGATCGCCCCCGGAGTGGTGAACGCGCGCGTCTATGGCGGCGACTACATCGTGGTTGCCTCGCCAATGGATGGCAAGATGGACCTGAAGGCGATCAAGCACACCTATCTACATTTCGAGCTGGAGCCGCTGATTTATGCGCGGTCGGAATCCATCGACGCGCTTGGCCCGATCCTGGAGCTGGTGCAGCCCGCTCCGCTGCCGTTTGCGGTAAAGAACAATATTCTCGCTTTGGTGACGGAATGCATGATCCGGGCCATTGAAGCACATACGATGGACACCGGGGTGCCCGCCTACAAGCCTCCCGCCCACTTTGATCGCAACCAGCTCGCCGCAATCAACAAGGCCATCAACACCCATGACCGGCGGGTGTCGCGCGTGAGGCACGAAGCGGTAGCCAGGGACATGACGCAGGGGTACATACTGACGCAGTATTTCTATGACCAGCTGCGCACCTTCTCCGACAATCCCACCACGCTGCAGGAGGCGGTGGGAGAAATGGTCTACGGCATGAACGTGGACATTGAGAAGCGCCGGATTCAGGACATCGTCTTCGCGCCCAGCAACACGCAGCAGGCGCTGGAGCGCGCCGCCGCGCAGCCGAAGATCCTGGACGAAGCCGAGAACAAGCTGGTGGCTGGCGACACGGCGGGCGCGGCGCAATTGGCGCAGCAGGCACTGGCGCAGCACACGGCGGACCCCGGCAGAGCGCAATTCATTCTGGCGCGGGCCAGCATTATGAGCGGCAAAATGGAAGCGGCGGAGCAGGCCTTTACTCAGGCGGCGCAGCTTTCCCATGACCCGCGCACGGTTGCCTGGTCGCATATCTATCTGGGCAGGCTCGACGATCTGCAGGAAGACCGTCCCGCCGCCATTGCGGAATATCAGGAAGCGATGAAGGCGAGGGACGGCAAACCTGACACGAAGGAGGCTGCGGAAGCGGGCCTGAAGGCTCCTTTCGCTCCGCCGCACCACGCCCAGAGCAGCCAGTCCGGGTCAGATGTTCACTCTCCCAATCCGTAAGTGTCAGGAGTGCGGCGGAATTGATCTCCTCCAGTTCTGAAACCATTTCCGGTTCTCCATCCTCTCAGGGGTCCCCTGCGCGGTCGCTCGATCCGGAACGAACAGAGGTGCTCGGCCGTCTTCAGGATATGCTGGCTTACCGCTTCGCCAATCCGCAGCTGCTGGAACTGGCGCTGACGCATAGCTCGGTGGCATATGAAGAGCAGGCGGAGCACAATCCGCAGGACGACAACGAGCAGATGGAGTTCCTGGGGGACGCGGTTCTGGGCATGATCGTGACCGAGCATCTGTTCCGCGCCTGTCCGGATTTTACGGAGGGTCCCCTGACCCGGCTGCGCGCGCAACTCGTGAGCCGCCAGTATTTAGGCCAGGTGGGGCAACAAATGTGTCTTGGCGAATATCTGCGGCTGGGCAAAGGCGAGGAACGGAGTGGAGGACGGCGGAAAGCCGCCATTCTCGCCAATGCGGTGGAGGCGATCCTGGCGGCCATTTATCTGGATGGCGGGATTCAGCCTGCTGCTCGGTTCGTGTCCCGGTGGCTGCTTCAGGGCAAGCTGGATGTACTGGTGTCCGCCGCGCGCGCCGGAGAAGACGTCGGAGACCACAAATCCGCGCTGCAGGAGTATTTCCAGGCGCATGGACTTGGCCAGCCACGCTATATCGTGACCGCGGAGGCCGGCCCGGACCACCGGAAAAGTTTTGTCGTGGCGGTGACCGCCGGTTCCGGGACGGGAACGGAAAAGACGCTGGCCTCGGCGACTGGCACACGCAAAAAGATTGCCGAACAGGAGGCCGCCAGACTTGCGCTTCAGAGTCTTCGTATCGCGGCGGACGCATCGGCGGAACGCACGGCATGATCAAGCTGATCTCGCGCACGTCCGGGAGTCGAATCGCCGCTGCCATGCCTCGCGTGGCGGAGGCGCCCTCGGCACTCGCTTCGCCCGAGCCGGCGATCGCGGAAAGCGTGGCTCCGCCGTTCAGCACCCCTGTGCACGAGACACCGGCGCCCCGCCATCACCATGAAGTGCTCGCCGTCATGCAAAGTACGCTCACCTTTCTGGTCGGCGCGCTGTTCATTCTCACGTTTATTGCCCAGCCCTACAGGATTCCCTCCGGATCCATGAAGAACACGCTCCGCGTGGGAGACTTCCTGCTGGTCAACAAGGTCATTTTCGCGCCCGCAGGCCCATGGAGGCGCCTGCTGGCGTATGAACCGGTGCGGCTTGGCGACATTATTGTCTTTCACTATCCGATGGACCGGACGCTCCATCTGGTCAAGCGAGTCATTGGCGTTCCGGGAGCGCATATCCGGCTGCACCATGGGCATGTGTACGTCAACGGGCGGCTGCTGCCGGAACCCTACGCAATCTACATGGCCCGCTATCCAAGCACGTTTCGCGACGAATTTCCCACCCCGGTTTATACCGACCCCGGCGTAAGTACGCGCTGGTGGATGGAAATGACGCACGACGTCCATCGCGGGGAACTGGTCGTCCCACCGGGAGAATATTTCGTTCTGGGCGATAATCGTAATGACAGCCTCGATAGCCGGTACTGGGGGTTTGTGCCCAGGGACCATATTGTGGGGCAGCCGTTCCTGGTCTATTTTTCTGTGTTGTCGTCCGGAAGGTCCGAAATCACCGGGATTCCCGGTGATAGACTTGGCCACGAACCTGGCTGGTGGAGCACGGTGGCAGGCGCGGCGCGCTGGGACCGAATCTTTCATGTGATTCACTGATTTTCAGGGCATTTGGCGGCGTGGCATCCCGCGGCTTCGGCAACTAGCTTCGGCAACTTTCAATGGAGACAATGGAGACGACTTTGGCAGGCAAGCAACTCGCGCAGGAAGCACCTACTACGATTCATGAGGAAACTCCGTTCGAGTTCTTTGCCTCCATCTGCTCGGTGCTGGTGGTCGGTCTTTTTGTCATCACCTTCATTTTCCAGAACTTTGAAATTCCGTCCTCTTCCATGGAGAAGACGCTCCTCATCGGCGATCACGTGCTGGTGGACCGAGTCACGTTTGCACCACCGGCGCGCTGGGCGCCCTTCATCCACTACCGCAACATCCGCCGCGGCGACATCATTGTGTTTTTCAAGCCCGGCGAGCCCAAACTGTTTCTGGTCAAGCGGGTCGTCGCCATTCCGGGCGACCATCTCCATCTCGAGCACGGCATCGTGTATCTGAACGGCAAAGCGCAGAACATGCCTTTCGCCACGCTGCCTTCGGACGACGGCGATCCGAATGACGCCTACTATCCTTACCGGGACGATTTTCCCGCGGTCGCTCCGCCGGAGGGGGCTGAGGTCACCGCGACCTGGGCGCTCGATCTGCCAAACCATATTCAAAATGGCGACCTGGTCGTGCCCGACAATGATTATTTCGCGATGGGCGACAATCGCATGGTCAGCCTGGACAGCCGCTACTGGGGATTTGTCCCTCGCGCCAACATCATCGGACGCCCCATGTTCGTCTACTGGTCCTTTGTGACGCCGGAGGATCAGGTCGATAGGCAGTCGGTGAGCGACCGGGTGGAGTTCCTGGCGCACATTGTTGTCCACTTCTTCGGCGATACCCGCTGGAACCGGACGCTGCATCGCGTAGAGTAGACTGTTCCGCTCCTCTGCCATGCCCGATGCCTCCACTCCGCTCGACGCAACCAGTCGAAAAACAAACAGACTGCGGAAGGCCCAAGTACTGGGAACCTTCGGAGTCCTGCTGCTGCTGGCCGCAACGGTTCCTCCGTTCGTCAATATCAAGCGCTTCCGGCACGGCATTCTGCAGGCCATCAGCGAGGGGTTGGGGCGGCCGGTGCGGGCCGGTTCAGTGGAACTGATTCTGCTGCCGCGGCCGGCGTTCGTGCTGCATCGCTTTACCGTGGCGGAGGATCCCGCCTATGGAGCGGAACCGGTTCTCATGGCGGGTACGGTCACGGCCAGCCTGCGGGCCAGCACGCTTTGGCATCGCAGGGTGGAGATCGCCACCCTTAGCTTTGACGCCCCTAGCCTGAACCTGACTCGCAACGCAGCCGGCAGCTGGAATTTTGAAACGCTTCTTCACTCGTCATCCACTCCGGCCGGACCGGCAACCGGCGCAAAGTCCGCTTCCGCGGGAATGCCATTTCCCTACGTCGAAGCAAGCGAGGCCCGCATCAATTTCAAGTCAGGGGTGGAGAAGCTTCCCTTTTCGCTGGAAGGAACAGACCTGGCCCTCTGGAAGGAATCCGGAGGCGAATGGCATTTGCGCATCAAGGCGCGTCCGGTTCGGACCGACCTGACGGTGGCCGATGCCGGACAGATTCGGGGAGAAGCTGTTTTGCACGCCTCCGGTCCGCTGGAGGATGCTCCCGTGCGCGCGAGTCTTGAGTGGCGACGGGTGCAGCTTGGCGATGTGGACCGGATGCTGCAAGGAAAGGATGACAACTGGCGCGGCGTCGTGGATTGGACCGCCCACGCCCAGGGAACCCTGGCCAGCGTGCTCATCTCCACCGACGTCCAGGTTTCCGAGTTTCGCCGCGCGGAGTTTGTGCCCGCCGCACAGATGGGATTGCATCTTCAATGCCATGGGGCCTATGTGCGCCGCCGCGACGCTCTGGACGGGCTGCAGTGCTCAGCGCCAGCGGGAGACGGGATGCTGCGGGTGGTCGCGGCCGGCATGCTGCCGTTGTCATCAAATGGAGCCAGTGGAGCGCCTGACGCTGCGACATCGTCGGCTGGCGGTCCACCGGCCATCACTCTCCTGGTGCAGCACGTACCCGCCCAGTCTGTTTTGGAGATGCTTCGCCACGTCCATCCAGGCGTTCCGAGTGCTGCGGTAGTCTCCGGGGAGTTGAACGGAACCGTTGCGTGCCAATGGGCTGGGATTCGCCTGCCGAACGGGTGCTCCGGGCAGTTGCAGTCCACCAGCCTCGCGCTCAGACTTCCTCAGTTCACGCGCCCATTGCAACTGTCGCGGCTCACAGTTGCCGCCGCGGAGGGCTCGCCTGGAATTTGGCAGCTACAGCCTAGCCCCGTTTCCCTGGGCGCAGGGACGGCGGCCACGTGGAGCGGCACATTTTCAGCCTCTTCGCTGGCGCTCAGAATTACCGGCCCCGCGAAGTTGCGCAACGTGTTCCGCCTGGCGCAGGCCTTCCGGATCCCGGCGCTTTCGGGAGATGTTCGCGTCTCTCACGGAAGTGCGCAGCTTGCGCTGGCGGTCCAGGCGGCGTGGCTGCCGCAGCCGTTGTTCTCCACGACTCCAGGACCGCAGAGTATCGGGTTCGCTCCTTCGCTGTGGACGGGCAATGTGCAGATACGGAACGCGGTGATCACCCTGCCGGTATTGCGCCGTCCTCTGCAGCTTGCCTCGGCGGAGATTGAGCTTGCGCCGGGCACGGCCGGCTGGAACCATCTGAGTGGAACGTATGGCCATGTCCCTTTCGATGGCAGCCTGCGCTGGCAGTTTCCCTGCGCCAGTACCGCTCCCGGCTGCGCACGAACTCTTCTGCTGCATGCCCGGAGCCTGAACGCTGCGGATTTTCTCGCGTCGCTTCAGATCAAAAGCGGGCCCAGTCACCTGCTGGAACTGGTGAACCCATGGGCCGCGAGCGTTCCCAAGCTGCCTCAATTGGACGCCATCGTAAGCGTGGACTTGCTCACCTTTGGCAGACTTCCGATCGAACATGCGGCGCTGGATTTGGGCATGGGCGGGCAGACGGCGGAACTTAAGTCCATTTCAGGGAATGTTCTGGG
>DAHVZT010000096.1 GCA_027323885.1 Acidobacteriaceae bacterium | reverse complement strand
TCATCGCGCAGAACGTCGTCGCGTCGACGTTTCTCGTACACTCGGTGTTGAGTGGCGCACTCTTCGCAGCCCAACATCATCATTACGCGATACCCGTCTGGGAAGTGTCTGCAAACGTTCGATCGTATCCGGATATCGAGTGACAAGCTCCACAAAGGTTGCCGCAAGCGGACTCACCTGTCCGCCCTGTTCCCATTTCTCCACCGTGCGCGGGCTGACCCGCAGCATGTTGGCCCACACAGAACGCGAGACATTGAACTTTTCTCGCGCGGCAACGAAAAACTCTGCCCCCGGAGATTCTTTGATTCCGGCGGCAGGAACCTTGTGCGTGCGAAGAGTTATCTTGCTTTCACGATGCTCTTTCATGGCGCCGACGCCTTCCATCAGTTCAGCGAAAAGATTCCGCTTGCCTGCCTTTTGTTTGGTCATTTTCTGTCCCTGCCTTTTCGAGCGGCGCGTTCGGTTTCCAGTGCTCGCCGCAGTTGATCTTTCTCGCCATTCGTCAAATCGGCTGCCTCGTCCTTGTCGTACAACGTCAGCAACCAAATTTCTTCGTCCGATAGAAAGCAGTAATAGATGACGCGAAGCCCGCCGCGCTTGCCCTTGCTGCGCCGGGAATCCTTCCACCGCAGCTTACGAATGCCGCCCGCTCCGGGAACGAGGTCTCCCGCTTCGGGATTTATGGCAAGGCTTCCTTGTAGCTCTCTGAATCCCTCATCGTCGAGATAATCCTCCCGATATCGGCTGAAGGCAGGTGCTTCGACAAACTGGAGTACCTTTGGGTGTATCGGATTCCGCAAATCATCCACCAGTGTCCAACTTCCACTATACCCATGATGGGTATAGAGTGCAAATTCGCCGGGGTGGTCCATCCTTCGCTTCGTTTGCGAAGTGTGGGATTTCTGTACCGACCAGAATTTCTGCCGTGCCCGTCGCCGATTTAGAATCTAGAGATATGCAAGGCAAAGCCGACGGCACTGTGCCTCTACCCACCCTTCCCGCTACCGGGCGCGGCCCGCGCACGGACGCGCATCTCCCGCGCTACAACCCGGCCGAGCTGGAGCCCAAATGGCAGGCTATCTGGGCGGAACAGCCGGACCTCTACGCCGCCCAGCACCCCGGCTGCGGCAAGCCGAAATATTACGTGCTGGAAATGCTCCCCTATCCGTCCGGCCAGTTGCATGTGGGGCATGTTCGCAACTACGCCATTGGCGATGCGCTGGCGCGCCACATGTGGATGCGCGGCTATAACGTGCTTCATCCCATGGGATGGGACGCATTCGGTCTTCCGGCGGAAAATGCCGCTCTCAAGAACAACACTCCTCCGCGCGACTGGACACTTGCCAACATCGCAGCCATGCGGCGGCAGATGGAGCGGCTCGGTCTTGGGTATGACTGGCGGCGTGAAGTGACGACCTGCCTGCCGGAGTACTATCGCTGGAACCAGTGGTTCTTTCTCAAGCTTTATGAGAAAGGACTGGCTTACCGCAAGAACAGCAAAGTGAACTGGTGCCCGGAGTGCGCCACTGTGCTTGCCAATGAGCAGGTGGTGAACGGCTGCTGCTGGCGTCATGAAGAGACCATCGTGGAGCAGCGCGAACTGGAGCAGTGGTTCCTGCGAACCACGCGCTATGCCGACGAACTGCTGCGCGATCTGGAAAAGCTGGAAGGCTGGCCGGAAAAAGTCCGGACCATGCAGCGCAACTGGATTGGCCGCAGCGAAGGCGCGCTGGTGGACTTTACCGTGTTGCGGCCGGTGGAGAACGTCGCCGCGCGCAGAGACGATGGATACCCTGTCAAATTGAATCTTACGGAAACCATGCTGCCGGATGAGGACGCTGCGCCCGAGGAGGCTGCGCCGCGAATCAGCGTTTTTACCACCCGTATCGACACGATTTACGGAGCCACCTCCCTGCAGCTTGCGCCGGAGCACCCGCTGGTGACCCAATTTGCGGCCGAGGACGCGGAACTGGCGAAGAAAGTTCGCGATCTGCTGCAGGAGCAAAAGAGCGCCCGGGAAATGGGCGAACTCGGCAGCCTGGAGAAGAATGGGTTCGAAACCGGACGTTTCGCGGCGAATCCGTTCACAGGAGAGCCGATTCCGATCTGGGTGGCGAATTATGTCCTGATGGAATATGGCACGGGTGCGGTGATGTCCGTGCCCGCCCACGACGAGCGGGATTATGAGTTCGCCAGAAAATATGGTCTTGAAATGAAGATCGTCGTACTGCCGCGGCCGGTGAACGATGCGGACGGCCAGCAGAAGGAACCTTTGCTGCCCTATACGGAAGAGGACAGCCTGCTGATCAATTCCGGCGAGTACACAGGCATGGGCTGCGGCGAGGCTCAGCGGAGAATGGCCGCGTATGCCCAGGAACACGGCTTCGGAAGGGCCTCGGTCACATACAGGCTGAAGGATTGGGGAATCAGCCGGCAGCGCTACTGGGGCACGCCGATTCCGATGATCTATTGCCAGACGGACGGTCTGGTTCCCGTGCCGGAAGACCAGCTGCCGGTGCTGTTGCCCGAGAAAATCGAGATTACGCAGGAAGGAGGTTCGCCGCTGGCGCGGGTGCCGGAGTTTGCCCGTGTGACGTGCCCGAAGTGTGGACGCATCGCACGCCGCGAGACGGACACGATGGACACATTCGTCGACTCCTCATGGTATTTCTACCGCTACACCGATCCGCGCAATTCCGGGGCTCCGTTCAACAGCGAGGTCGCGGAGTACTGGTTCCCCATTGACCAATACATCGGGGGAGTCGAGCATGCGATTCTGCACCTGATCTACTCGCGATTCTGGACGAAGATGATGCGCGACCTGGGGCTGGTAAAAAATGGCGAGCCGGCGGAGCGCCTCTTTACGCAGGGAATGGTGATTCGCAACGGTGCCAAGATGTCGAAGTCCAAAGGCAACATTGTGTCGCCGGATGAGATGATTGCGCGCTATGGTGCGGATACGACGCGCATGTACGCGCTGTTCGCAGCTCCTCCGGACCGTGATCTCGACTGGCAGGAGGATGGCGTCGCGGGAGTGAGCCGCTTTCTGGCGCGCGTGCACCGGTTTGCGATTCAGGCCATTCCTCTGGCTTCAGAAGGGAGAGGTGAACGGCTCCCTTCGGACTTTACCGGGCTGGAACGGCGGCTGATTCGCAAACTGCATCAGACCATCGGGCGGCTGACGGATGAATTTGAAGGCCGCTGGCATTTCAACACCTGCATCGCTGGGATCATGGAACTGGTGAACGAACTCACGGGCGAGGAAAGCGCGATTCTCGCTGGCGAGGTGCGGCCTTCCGTGCTGTATTCGCTGACACGGAACCTGGTTCTGATGCTGGAAGCTTTCGCGCCTTACCTGGCCGCTGAGCTGTGGGCGCTGCTCGGCGAAGACGAGGCGCTGCTGCGCGCCCCCTGGCCAGCTTACGATGCGGCACTGGCCGCGGAAGATATTGTTCAGATTCCCGTACAGGTAAATGGAAAGCTGAGGGCCGTCATCTCCGTGCCTACCGCGAGCGAGCAGGAACACCTGCAAACGATGGCGCTCAAAGAGCCCAAAGTGCAGGCTGCCCTGGATGGTAAAGAGCTGGTGAAGATGATTCTGGTGCCGGGCAAGCTCGTGAATTTCGTTGCGCGTTGAAAGTCACTCTTCCCATGACTGCAGAAGTTGAGATCGAGCGCGGAAGACTGGATGGACAGGTTCCTGTACGAGGCACCCAGTCTTTTCTGCAGACGCTCGGTTACTGCTGGCGGCGGCCCTCATTGTTAGGGCTGGAGCTGCTCTGGCGCTGGAGCCTGGGTATCCCGGCGCTGGCGCTCTTTTACTGGGAAATCACCAGGATTCTGGCGTCCACTCCGCTGGAGAGAACCGGGATCCAGCATTTTTCTCTTCTTGATACGGTGGGTTCGGCTCAGATTCTCTCTGCTGCGGTGGACATGCTGTGGCCGCCGGTGCGCGCCGTCGCCTTGTGGCTGTTGCCATTGCTCGCAATCGCCTGGTCCGTTGCTTCGGGCATAGGGCGTATTGCCGTCTTGCGCCGCTATGACGCAACTCTCCATCGTGAACCTTTCAGGATGGTGGGGCTGCAATTGCTTCGGATCGCTATGCTGGGAGGCAGTTTCGGTCTGTGGTTTCTTTGTCTCCATTGGGCCGCATGGAGCTCACTGAGCGGGCCGGCGCCCAACCTGGTCGGCTACTTCATCAAAGCCATTTTCCTGTCCTTTGCGATGTTCTGTTTCTGGGCGGCTGTCAGTTGGGTTTTCAGCATCGCGCCTCTGCTGGTCGCGCTGCGGGGTGGGGGAATGGCCGCCGCCATCAAGGACTCACTTGGCTTCGGTCGCGGCTCCCTGCGCGGGCTGCGTCCTAAGCTGGTGGAAATCAATCTGGTCATGGGGATTGTAAAGGCTGCGCTGATCGTGCTCGCGATGGTGTTCTGCGCGACTCCGATGCCTTTCAAAGAGGAGATCAACGGTAACGCGCTCTATGGATGGTGGGCTTTCGTCACCGTAATGTACTTCGCCGCTTCCGACTTTTTTCAGGTTGCTCGAGTGATCGGCTTTGTACAGTTGTGGAGAGCGGCCAATCCAGGCCAGTCCGCCATCGCCTAAGTATTTCTCCTTGCGTACTCTATCGCCCTTCGGCGCCCTGCTATACACTGTCCATGCCCAGCAGCAAATCAGGACCTACGAATATCATGGAAATGCCGATCCATCCCGGGACTTCCTCCGCCATAGTCATTCTCGATTTCGGCTCTCAATATACGCAATTGATCGCGCGCCGCATCCGCGAGCAGAATGTCTTTTCGGTTGTGTTGCCGTGTACCGCTTCGCTGGAAACCATCCAGCAGGCCAACCCGGCGGGCATCATCCTCTCGGGAGGGCCCAGCTCAATCTACGATGCGGACGCCCCTGCCGCAGACCCGCGGATCCTGACCATGGGTAAACCTGTTCTGGGGATCTGCTACGGGCTGCATTTCATCACGCACCACCTGGGCGGCAGAGTGCGTTCGGCATCGCTTCGCGAATACGGTCATGCGGACCTGGAGATCGTCAGCCCGGCAGTTTTGTTGGAAGGATTGCCGAACCAGTTGCAGGTCTGGATGTCGCACGGAGATGAAGCCCTGGAACTGGCGCCAGGATTTTCATTGATAGCTAAAACATCGAACGCCGTGGCCGGAATCGCAGACGAGGCTCGCCGCATCTGGGCCGTGCAGTTCCACCCGGAAGTGCACCATACCAAGCTGGGGACTGAACTGCTGCGCAATTTTTTGTTTCGCATCTGTCAGGTTGCTCCGGACTGGACGCCGCAGCATTTCGTGCAGGAAACGGTGCAAAGAATTCGCGAGCAGGTCGGCGACGGTCACGCGATCTGTGCGTTGTCGGGTGGAGTGGACTCCTCCGTGGCGGCTGTTCTTGTGGATCGCGCGATTGGCGACCGGCTGACCTGCATTTTTGTCGACAATGGGGTGCTGCGCAAAAATGAATTTCAAAAGGTGCAGGAGAATCTGCGGCTCCGGCTGGGATTGAACCTGGTTGCGGTGGATGCGAGTAAGCAGTTTCTGGCGAAGCTTGCCGGGGTGAACGATCCCGAGACCAAGCGGAAAATTATCGGAAATGAATTTATCGCGGTGTTCGATGCCGAAGCGCACCGTATCGCCCAGCAGACCGGTTCCGTGGACTGGCTGGTACAGGGAACGCTCTATCCAGACGTGATTGAGTCTTCCTCCGTTAAGGGGCCGTCGCAGACCATCAAGAGCCACCACAACGTGGGCGGCCTGCCGGAGACCATGAAGCTGAGGCTGATCGAACCGCTGCGGGACTTGTTCAAGGATGAAGTGCGCCGCATTGGACGCGATCTGCAGATGCCGGAAGACATTCTGCAGCGTCAGCCGTTTCCCGGCCCAGGGCTGGCTGTAAGAATTCTGGGCGAGGTCACCCCGGAACGGGTCAGGATATTGCAGGAAGCTGATGATATTGTCGTAAACGAAATCAAAGCGGCTGGCTTGTATCAGAAGATATGGCAATCTTTCGCCGTATTGCTGCCCGTGCGCAGTGTGGGCGTCATGGGTGACCAGCGTACCTATGCCAATACATGCGCCATTCGCGCGGTCCACTCGGAGGACGGCATGACGGCGGACTGGACTCCGCTACCCTATGAGGTTTTGAAACGGATATCCAGCCGGATAGTGAACGAAGTCAGCGGCATCAATCGCGTTGTGTATGACATTACATCCAAGCCTCCGGGCACGATCGAGTGGGAGTAAGCGCGAAATGCAGAACTCGAACGCAGTAGCGACACGCGAACACTGGGAAAAAATCTACAGTTCCCATTCCGAGGAGGAACTGAGTTGGTTTGAAGCAGCCCCCTCCATTTCGCTCGATCTTCTCCTTACTCCGTCGCTTAAGAAAGACGCAGCGATTCTGGACGTGGGTGGAGGAACGTCAAGGCTGCCGGACGCTCTGCTCGACAGAGGATTTACGAATGTCACCGTGCTGGACATTGCCCAGTCAGCGCTCGAAATTTCGAAGGCGCGCCTGGGTGAGCGTTCTTCGCAGGTGAAATGGATCTGCGCCGATATCACAAACTGGGAAGCAGCCACGTTGTACAACGCCTGGCATGATCGGGCTGTATTCCATTTTCTCGTGGACGAAAATGCACGACGGGCGTACGTCGAGGCCATGGAAAGGTTTTTGGCTCCCGGCGCGTTGGTGGTCATCGGGACGCATTCGACGCTCGGACCGGAACGGTGCAGTGGACTGCCGGTCCAGAGATATTCCGCGCAGAGTCTCGCAGCGGAGCTGGGAGATGGTTTCCGGTGGACGGCGACCCGCAAGCTGGAACACATCACGCCATCCGGCGAAATGCGGCACTTTCAGTTCAGCAGGTTTGTGCGGGAATAGAGCAGTTGCAGATCGCGCTAGCGGTCGGCAACGGACAGTTCCATGCGCGTATTCTTGGCGAACTCCACCTCGTGCCCGCGCAAGAGCCAGCGGCGGGTGACGGACTGTCCCAGCGAATAGTAGGCAAATACCGATATCGTGGTTCCGCTCACGAATAGAATGGACAGCACGCGCGCGGGCAGACCGAATCCGTTACTCGTGGTGGCGGCGTCCACCTGATTTTGATTTGTGTCCACGGCGTTCGAGCCTGCAAGGTACCCCAGCAGAAGCGGGTCCACATATTTGCCCTTATCGGCGTTGGCGTGGGCCCCTCCCTCGTTGTCCAATGAGAGATTCTGTCCCTGCTTCCCCTCCACGGCCGTCATCTGCGCATGCACTTTTTCGCTGGCCCCGTGCGGGAGTTCGACTTTGCGGAACGTGAAGCGAAGCGTGCCGTTGCGGGAAAAGGATCTGGCAGGCCGCGCCTGGGTGACGACACCCTCGAGCTTTGTACCCTCCGGAAGAACCACATGGCGCTTATCGGGAGCGAGATACGGCTGGGTCAATACCGCCGTGACCGGCGCGCCCACTTTGTCCGTTTTGGAACTGAGCGCCGTGTTCAGCCGCGCCTCCAGCGTGCCAGGAGGAATGTGTCCATGCGGCGGGGTTTCCGGCAGAGGCATGATCGGCCGGGGACTTTGCAGCTTGACCGGTTGCTGCAGTTCCGCGTCGAACTGCGTGCCCGCCCATATCTCCTGAGGATGGTACGGAAGCTGGCCGTACAGAATCTGGAGTGCTTTGTCGCTCTTGTGCTGGCTGTGGATGGCGCCCGATACGCCTTGCTTCATCCCGGCGAGCTTCCTGTGAAGAGAGGACTTGATCCGCTGAAAACGAGATTGTTTCTTGGCGGGAGGGCCCATCTTTACCAGGTTCGCGGTACGCTCGGAAGCATCCGCGTTGATGGGAACACGCGTCCCGTCTGGCAGGATCAGCCCATCGAAATGGATCAGCGGCTTTTTCAGAGGAGTGAAATCTCCATTCAGCCTGGCCCACGCCAGCGTGCTGCCGCGCACGGGTCTCATCCCTGAAACGGTGCCGAATATCTTCGTTTTCGCGGGAAGAACGACGTGGTCAACTGCGTACACCGGGTCGATCAGGAATCCTTCCACGCGGGTCCCCTTGTGGATGCGGTAGCGGTGGATGACCTGTACCCTGAGCGGCAGGCCTGCTGGCAGTTCGACTGAGCGAACCGGAAGGACCGGAAGAGGTTTGGCGCGACCCGGCTTCGTGGAGGTCTGGGCCTTGGCCTGGCTGCGTGGAATCAGACCAGTCCGTCTCTGGCCCTGCAGCGTACCCACGGGAAGAAGAATGCAAATCAAGCCCGCGATGACCGAGTTGTACTGCGTCTGAACCCTGCTCACCCAAAATCGCCTGTGGTGCCCGTCTTTTCAGCGTACCATCCGAAAATGACCACACAGGGAACGCCGGTAAGTTGAGACGGCAATCCACGCTGGGGCTGCAAGTTTAGACGGAAACGGGTGGCATTGGTTAGTCGGAGAAAGCAGAGGGGACATTGCTTGCCTGCATCGCGGCTGCTTCGAGCAACGGAGTCGACGCGGCCCTGGAAATGGCTGCGGGGACGGAGATTTCCTCATCGGTCAGAGACTGGATGCCGGCGAGATCCTCCTCGATCAAAAGAAAGCGGCGTATATAGCGCAGCGGGTCGTCAGCGACCGCCATCTCTTTCAGGTGATAGCGCCAGGCATCCGGCTTTACGGTGCGGCGGGTATGTCCGCGACGCTCCACGATTTTTGGGGGACCGTCTTTTGAAACCCGGGTGAACGTGGTAATCGGCACCACAAAAACCATTTTGCTGCCCGGCTTCCAGAAGGATTGTACAAATTCGTGAGCGAACAGCAGGGAGTAATAGCGGCGCTCCTCCGCAAGTGTCCTTACCGCCGCCTCAAAACCGTCCCAGGGCAGCGTCATCCGCAAGGCGTACCATTTGCGAAACTCAAAACCGTTGGCTTTGGCTTGCCGTATCAGCGCGCGTAGCAGCTCGACCCTGGTCATACCGCACCTGCTGAGGATAATTTATGCCAGTGTGACACAGTGCGCGGCAAAATAGAACCTTTTTGTGGGGTCGCCCGGCAAACTTCCCCGGCAGTCTTGCGCGATTCGCCATAACAGCCGAAACTGGTTACGACCGTCCAATCACTATGTTGTCGTGCACGCGCCGCTATCTTCGCAGATTTTTTCCCGGAAATCGAGTAAAAATTTTCTCTCTGTGTCTGGTCCTCATGGGATTGCAGGCCTGGCTGGTTCCCTCCTTGTGGGGTGCCGATGCGGACGGCGGAATGGGGAACGTGGCCACCGCGCCGAATGGCACCCATACCGACCCGCTGAACCTGACGCCGGAGGTGCAGGCCGCATATCTGCATTTCTACAACCTGGAATATGCGGAAGCGGAAGCCGAGTTCGAAAAGATTGCGGCGCAGCATCCGACGGACCCCATGGCGGCCGATTACGTGCTGAACAACAGCGTGATTCGCGAACTGTACCGGCTGGATCTGCTGGATACCACCTTATATGTGCGGGACGGCTTCCTGTCCGGCAAGCATCCTGTGGTGGAGGACATGCAGGTGCGGGCCCGGATCGACCAACTCTACAGCCACGCCATGGAACTGAGCAATCAGAGGCTGAGAGCCAATCCCAATGATCTGAACGCGCTGTTCGCGCGGGGGTTCGCGACCAGCCTGGAGACCGTCTACACCGGAATGGTGGAGAAGCGGTACATTGCGGCCCTGCATCTCGCGCTTTCCGCCAGAAGAGACGATGAGGCGGTCTTGAAACGGGATCCTAAATACATCGATTGTTATCTGATCGTCGGGGTACACGATTACGTATTGGGAAGTCTGGCGAGGCCATTCAAGATCATGGTGGGCCTGATCGGGTTCCACGGTTCAAAGTCCGCCGGACTCGCGGAACTGCAGCGTGTCTATCAGGAGGGCACCATCAATTCAGTCGCTGCCGGGACTGCGCTTATGCTGTTTTTGCGGCGCGAGGCGAAATACAACCAGGCCATAGCAATCGCCGACGGACTTCATGACAAATATCCGCATAATTTCCTGTTTTCGCTCGAACAAGCGAACCTTTTGAAAGATTCAGGTAAGGGAATGGCTGCGGTCGACGCGTACAGGAAGCTGGCGGCGGTGGCCAGTCAGACCGGCTATTATCCGAACGCGCACCTGGAGATGGTGTATTACGGTTTGGGCGAGGCGGCTCGTGGCCAGAAGCGGATTGCGCTTGCAGCCAATGCTTACCAGACCGCGGCCGAACAACCCACCGCGTCGCCATTGATGAAGCGGCGAGCGCATCTTGCGGCCGGAGAGATGTACGACATTTTGAACCAACGCACACCGGCAAAACAGCAGTATGAGGCAGTCCTGGCACTGGGGGGCGATTCCGGGCAGGCAGCGCGGGCAAAACGGTACGAGCAGACTCCCTACAGCGGTCAATAATCCACCGCCGCAAGCCTAAGATTAGCGGGTAGGCGTAGGATTGCGGAGCAGGGAACTTTCCCGTCATCTGGTTCGTAGTAGAGCTAGAGCAAAGGTTTTCATCCGCCTGGGAAACCGGGCGATGAGAACTGGAAACGATGACGGGAACTGAATGATGTAGCACGGGAGGAACCCAATGTTTTGCCGACAATGTGGAAAATCGTTGATGCCCGGAGCCAATTTCTGTCCCAACTGCGGCGTGCCGGTCAATCCGGCCATATTCTCTCCTTCTCCTTTGAACTCCATGTTCCGGCCACGCGCAAACCGCATGCTCGCGGGGGTGTGCGCGGCGCTTCATATTCGCTATGGCTGGGACCTGGTCGCGATTCGGATTCTCGCAGTCGTTCTGGGAGTCCTGACGTTTCCTTTGGGAGAGATTGCGTATCTGGCAGGATGGCTGTTGATTCCAGAAGAGGCCACCCTGGTTCCGCAGACGTATTCCGACCCTCAGCCTCGATAAACCGGCGGTTCGAGAAAGAATGCGACTTGTGGAGCGAATCGGGCGTCTGTAGCCAGGAACACGCGTGCGGAATCTCCTGCTCTCCGCATAGCTGTTCAATTCGCCCATCCATAGACTAGGACCCCGATTGACATCTCGAAGCTTGTCTCACCTCCCCGCGTGGATCCTTGCCATGTCGCTGGTCCTGCGGGCGGGCCCGATGCGCGCGCAGGATGCTTCTGGCGCTGCGTTGCCGAATGCCCCTGGTTCCACGGTGGCGGCTCCCGGGGAAAAGTCTGGCCAGCAAGATCAACACGGTTCGGCCCCAAATCCTCCTTCATCCAAAATTTCCGCTGCGGAAGCAAGGCGGCTGCAGGCCGAGAAGGAGCTAAGGCAGGAGGAGAAGCAGCGCATATTGGGTGTGATTCCGAACTTCAATACGAGCAATGTTCAGAATGCTGCTCCACTGTCTCCCCGGCAAAAGTTCAGTCTTGCGTTCCGCAGTGCGGTGGATCCCTTTGAATTTGTCGCCGCCGGTTTGCTGGCGGGCTGGGGACAAGGGGTAAATGATAACGCCGGCTACGGGCAAGGCGCTCTGGGTTATGCGAAGAGATACGGGGCCGCCTACGCGGACAGCGCCGATGGCGTGTTGTGGGGAAACGCAATTTACCCAGTGCTGCTACATGAGGATCCCCGTTATTTTCGCAAGGGGGCGGGCAGTGTCTGGGGCCGCATTCGCTATTCCATTTCCACTGCGGTTTGGACCAAAAATGACAACGGGTCATGGGGACCGAACTATGCCAATGTTTTGGGAAATCTCACGGCGGGAGGTCTTTCCAACCTGTACTACCCGCCGAAGAATCGGGGCATTGGGCTTACATTCGAAGGAGCGGCGACGGTAACAGCCGAAGGAGCGCTGGGCGCGCTTGGCGTCGAGTTTTGGCCGGACATCTCCCGCAAACTATTTCATAAGCGGGACCATATTCCACCCGCGCCCGCACCGAAGTAAGCGCATCTGCTAGCCCGCCAGGGCTTGCCCCGCAGCGTATCCGGAGGCCCAGGCCCACTGGAAATTGAAGCCGCCCAGGTGTCCGGTTACGTCTACCACCTCACCGATGAAGAACAGGCCGCGCACCTTGCGGCTTTCCATCGTTTTTGCGGAGAGTTCGTCCGTATCCACGCCGCCAGCGGTCACTTCGGCTTTTTCGTAGCCTTCCGTGCCTGCGGGGAGGAATCGCCACGCATGCAGTTCAGCTTCCAACTGCGC
>DAHVZT010000092.1 GCA_027323885.1 Acidobacteriaceae bacterium | reverse complement strand
GAACGCCTGATGAAAATTCCGGACCGGGTACAGTTCGTCACAGATCCAACTCGCATCGACGCGCTCTTTGTAATCGCCCAGGTGCGCGGCCGAACAGTCACCGCGAACCAGCGCATCGAAGGCCGTTTCCGCCGCCAGGATGCCACTTTTGATCGCCAGGTGAATCCCCTTCAGCCGCTGCGAGTTCAGAAATCCCGCCGAATCTCCAGCCAGCATCCAGCCATTGCCGAACAGCTTCGGAATGGAATTCCATCCTCCGTACGGCAGGCTTTTAGCGCCGTAGCGGACCATCTTGCCGCCCTGGAGCAGTCTGCGCACCATGGGATGTTCCTTGAAGGATTGGAATGCATGGTGCGGGTCCGTTCGAGGGTCCTGGTAGTCGAGTCCCGTCACGTATCCGACCGAGAGCAGCGTCTCGGAAATGCCATAGATCCATGCTCCGCCGTATTCCTTGCTCGTCAGCGGGTAGCCCAGCGTATAGATCACCTCACCCTTGGCGACGCGCCCGGCTGGAACCTCCCAAAGTTCCTTGACGCCCAGGCCGTACGTCTGCGCATGGTTCGGATCTTCAATAAGGAACCGTTCATTGATCTGCTTGGTACACGATCCGCGCGGTCCTTCGCAAAATATCGTGATCTTGGACCGCAGATCATAGCCCGGCTCAAAGTTCGCTTTTGGCTTGCCGTTCTTATCTACGCCCTTGTCGTCCGTCTGCACCCCAACAACAGCATCGCCCTCGAACAGAACTTGACTGGCGGCAAATCCGGTAAAAACGGTGATTCCCGCCGCTTCCACTTTTTCCGCCATCCACTTTACAAATTTATTGATCGAGATGACGTAATTGCCGTGGTCCCGCATGGGCGGCGGCGTAAAGGGAAATTTCCGCTGGCCGGTGCGCGTCAGGTAGTAGATGGATTCTTTCGTGCATTCGCCGTCGAGCGGCGCTTCCTTCTCAAAGCCGGGCAGCAGCTCGCGCATGGACCGAGGATCGAGCAGCGCTCCGGAAAGACAATGCTGTCCGGCCTCGCGCGATTTCTCCAGCACATAGATATTTTCTTTGCTGAGCGGAGCATCGGGATGGGCGGCGTTGTGCGCGTCAATAAGCTGCGAAAGCCGCAGCGCGCAGGCCATGCCCGCCGGGCCGCCGCCCACGATGACCACGTCGGCTTCCATCTGCGGACGCTCGATGCCTTCGATCTGTTTACGGAAGTGAATCATCACACCTGTCTTTCTTCCCAGGGATTTACGACTTGAATCCCGCAACCCTCAAAGTCGAGGACATTCCGTGAAGCCAGCACGGCCCTGTGAGCAAGAACGATTGCGGCGATCTGTGCGTCCGGCACGCTGATCGGTTTGCCTATCGCGCGCCGCCCAGCCGCGATTTTCGCACAGAGTCGTGCAGCTTCATTATCGAAAGGGAGAAACCGTCCGCCTAAATCCTCCGCGAACATGGATTCGGCCTCCCTTAGTAAGTGGTTCCTTCTTCTTCCTGGAGGCAATAGCTCAACTCCATAGAAAATTTCCGCTTGGGTAATCGCGGTAACAGTCGTCTGAGAGCCGCGCTGCTCCTGCATCCACGCAATCACGAGTGGAGATGGATTGGGACGCATCAACTCCGACAGGACATTGGTATCCAGGACGATCACTCGGAGAAGTCCGGCGGTTCGCGCATGGGTTCCCTTTCCGGCAATTCCAATTCGACGCCACCGAACGGGGCGAATCGTTTTCGTATCGCTTCGGCAAGGTTTTCTGGAGGTTGCGGTGCCGCATCATTCAAAGACGCGCGAAGGATTTCTCTCGCTTCTTCTTCCATGGAACAGCCATGATGCGCCGCGCGAATGCGAAGTTTGGATTTCGTTTTCTCGTCGAGTTGTCGAATCGTCAGCGTAGCCATACAGCAATGCTAGCATTGCTTGCAATGGGTGCAAGCTTATGTACAGGTCGGTTTCCGAATTGCCGACACCCGGGAGCACCTTCCATTCAATCAAAACAACGGCGTTTGTGGGGACCTATCTGGCCGATCTCAGATACAGGTGTCCATGAGTGCATCTCCCTGTTGGCGGAAGTTGAAGATTCCGAGCACA
>DAHVZT010000084.1 GCA_027323885.1 Acidobacteriaceae bacterium | reverse complement strand
GAGGGGATCCTCTACGATGAACCCACCACCATGGTCGATCCGCTGATGGCCCACATGCTGGCGCGTCTGTTGCAGAAGGTAAAAGTTGAGCTCCACCTGACGAGCATCGTGGTGACCCATGACATGGCGTTTGCCGAAAAGCTGGCCGACCGGGTATTGTTTCTGCACGAAGGGAGGGCCCATTTCTTTGGCTCCGTGGAGGAACTGAAGAAAACCTCCGATCCCATTCTGCAGGAGTTTTTGCGCCTGGATGAGCGCTCTATGCCCGATATGTCCCTTGTGGGCTAGGTTCGAATGTCAGCCATAGGGGCGG
Organism: Acidobacteriaceae bacterium; assembly: GCA_027323885.1. Classification (GTDB taxonomy): domain Bacteria; phylum Acidobacteriota; class Terriglobia; order Terriglobales; family Acidobacteriaceae; genus JAKAAZ01. The sequence continues at coordinate 5,403 of DAHVZT010000084.1, read as the reverse complement.
AAAAGCCCCGAAGCGAGCCATTTACCCAGGGGCCGGCCGTCTCGCAACGGCGCCAAATCCATCTTGCAATTTCCCAAACCAGGGGATAGCATCCGGATAGCTGCCACAACAGGGAAAAGAGCGACTTGTTCGAGATGCGCTGCATCTAAAACACAAACGACTCCGGATTCGGATTGGGAACTCGGCATATCGGCGAATACATTCGTTTGGATCGCTGCTCAGGCCGGCTTCCGAGGATAATGGGAGGTTGACGATCTCCTGAACTGAATTCACCGGCCCGGAAGGTTTATGGGGCGAAGTCAGATCATGAAGCAGGACGAGTGAGTCTGCCGCCGATCCTTAGGATTGCTTTCCTTGGCTTTTTGGACCTGCCCGGTAGTTCCGCTTCCGAACGTATCAAGAGAAGAGCAGAATGGCGTCCCCAGATTTAAGTCAATGGTTCCCGGCGCGCTCGGTGGCTGTTGCTGAGTTCGGTATGCACAAAGCGGGTGCAACTTCCGCCGGACGCAGCCACTCGCGGACAATCACCTTGTTGTGGATGCTCGTTGATGTGTTGACCGTGGCCGTCGCAACCGCGCTAGCCACCTATCTGCGCAAGGTAAATACGTTCTCCTATTTCAACCACCGCGCTCCGTTGCATTCCAATCCCGCGGACCTCCTGCTCTACCTGGCGGGCTTTTCGGTCACCCTGATCGTTGTCGGCCGCAGCCACGGCTTGTATGGGCCGCTCCAGGCTTTTAGCGGGCTGCGCGAGCAGCGCAGAACGGTCCAAAGCTGCTTCACCGCCAGCTTGCTTTTGGCCGGCGCGCTCTATTTCACTCGTGCGGACTCCATTTCGCGAGCTGTGGTCATCGCCACTTTGCTCCTGACAACTTTCCTGCTGTGCCTGCGCCGGGGTTTGTGGCGCTATTTGCTTTACAAGAGGTATGAGAAAGGTCTGGATACCCGCAACGTGCTCGTTGTCGGAACCGGGTCTTCCGGGCTGGCGATCCGGAGTCACCTGCAGCGGATTCGCCATCTCGGCTTCACATTCAAGGGCTTTGTACGTACCGGGCGCGACCGCATGGAACCGGGCCAGTTTGGGCAGAGCCCGTTCGAGGACGACAGCTATGAAGGCGGGGCGATGGAAGCTGCGATGTTGGAGCAAATTCGCCCTCCGGAAATTTTGGGCGATCTGCCAGAACTCGGCGACCTGATCAGACGCCACTTCATCGACGAAATCTTTGTTACCGGGCCATGCGAGCGCGGGGTTGTCAAACGGTTGATCGCCCAAGCCAGCGTGTGGGGCATCGACGTTCGCGTAGTTCCAGATCTTTACGATGGCCTTGCGTGGAGCGCGCCGATCGAGTACGTTGGTCAGTTTCCAACCATGCCGCTGCACCGGCATCACATCCCTGTCGCCGGCATGTTGCTCAAGCGGGCGCTCGATCTCCTGATCTCCTCATGCGCCGTCGTTGTGCTCGCGCCGCTGCTCGTTCTCCTGGGCATCGCCATCCGGCTGGACTCAAAAGGGCCGGTGTTCTACTGCGCGGAACGCATCGGCAGAAAGGGCAGGACGTTCCGCTGTGCTGGAAATTTCGAACCATGGTCGCCGATGCCGATAGCCTTCGCGAACAGATCAGCAACAAGAATGAGCGCGATGGCGTCCTGTTCAAAATGGCTGAAGATCCCAGGGTGACGCGGCTTGGCCGGCTGCTTCGCAAGTACTCGCTGGACGAGTTGCCGCAATTTTTCAACGTGCTCGCCGGCCATATGAGCATCGTGGGGCCACGGCCTCCGCTCGCTGGCGAGGTCCGGCAGTACGAGCTGTCCCATCTGCGCCGCCTGGAAGTCCTTCCCGGCATCACGGGGCTATGGCAGGTGCAGTCCAGACAGGATCCTTCCTTCGACCGGTACATTTCGCTCGATACCGCGTACATCGACAACTGGAGCATCTGGCTGGACATCAAGATCATGACCCGCACGGTCGGAGTTCTGGTCAGCGGGACCGGGGCATAGCAACCGGAATCCTGTACCGTTACGGTCCCGGCTGGTCTTGTTGTCACCTCCGAGTTCCGCTAGGTACACTGGAGCGGTGAAGCTCGCGCTGGCGCAGATCAACCCCACGGTCGGGGACTTTCCAGGAAATATCCGAAAGATTGTCGATACGACGCGCGCCGCCGATGACTGTGGCGCAGATCTGGTTATTTTCCCGGAATTGGCGATCTGCGGCTATTTTCCCGCCGATCTGCTTGAAAAGCGTTCTTTTCTGGAGCGCACCCAGGACGCCCTCCACCGGGTCGCGGAGCAGGCCACCGAAGGCCGCAGGATAAGCGTGCTCTGCGGCTGCGTGACAGCTGCGGCGGAAGCGACCGGCAAACGTGTCATGAACTCCGCCGCTTTGCTGCGCCGCGGACGCATTGACTTCGTCCAGTCGAAAATGCTGCTTCCATATTACGATGTGTTTGACGAGCAGCGTTATTTTGCGCCTGCCGCCTCTCAAAGCGTGTTTGAGTTGGTTGGGGAACGGCTGGGCATCACGATTTGCGAAGACGCATGGAACGACAAGAACTTCTGGCCGCAGCGTCTCTACCCCCTGGATCCCGTGGAAAGCCTGATGCAGCAGGGCGCCACTCTTATCCTGAATATTTCCGCGTCTCCGTTTTCGCGCGGCAAGCGCGAAACGCGCCAAAAGATGCTGACGGCGCTTGCGCGGCGTCACCGGGTTCCGGTCGTAATGGTCAATCAGATTGGTGGCAATGACAGCTTGATCTTTGACGGTAGCAGCATTGCGATCGATGCCCAAGGAAAATGCATAGGTCGGGCGAAGTCGTTTCATGAAGATCTCGTCATCGTGGACACATCCGCTCCCAAAGCGCGGCCAGTGGACGAGTCCTCGAGCGCGGAGGATGGGGAAGACGCGGCGATTTACCAGGCGCTGGTTCTGGGCACTCGCGATTATGTCCGTAAGTGCGGGTTTTCAAAAGCCATCATTGGCCTGAGCGGTGGAATCGACTCCGCACTTGTCGCCTGCCTGGCCGTCGAAGCGCTGGGAAGCGAGAACGTACTGGGAGTAGGAATGCCCAGCGAGTATTCTTCTCCGGGATCGATCGAGGACGCTCGCCAGCTGGCCTGCAATCTTGGAATTGAATGGAGACTCATTCCGATTCAGAGCATGTTTCGCGCCCATCTGGAGGCGCTGCGACCGCTGCTGAAGCGCTCGGCGGAAGACGTTACCGAGGAAAACCTGCAGTCGCGTATTCGTGGCGCTCTGCTGATGGCCCTTTCCAACAATCGTTCTGCACTGGTACTTACCACCGGCAACAAATCCGAAATGGCCACCGGGTACTGTACCCTGTATGGAGACATGGTGGGAGCATTGGCGGTTATCGCGGACGTGTACAAGACTTTGGTGTATCGTTTGGCCTCCTATGCGAATCGAGAGCGTAATGTAATTCCCGAAAGCACTCTGACAAAACCACCCTCGGCGGAGCTGCGTCCAGGGCAGAAGGACACGGATTGTTTGCCACCCTACGACGTTCTGGATCCGATCCTGGAAGCCTACGTCGAACACTATGCAACTGCGGAGATGATCGTGGAAGGGAGCTCAAAAACACCGTCCGGGCCTCTGGACCTGGAACTGGTGCGAAGCGTCGTCCGGATGGTGGAGAAGAGCGAATATAAGCGTCAGCAGGCCGCCCCGGTTCTGAAAGTGACGCAAAAGTCTTTTGGCTCTGGCCGCCGTTTTCCCATCGCAGTGCAGATAAAGATTTAACTCTCAAGGAAAAATTAAATGAAAACGAAGAACAAGTTGCTCCTTACACTGATCTCGGTCGCCTTCTGTAGCGCAGGATTCAGCCAGGCGGCGCCGGGCCAGTCGCAGGGTGCCCCTCCTCCTCCGGCGCAGTCCACCCAATCACCGTCTCCTGCCGGAACTCCACCGCTGCAGATGAACAATATCGGACCGCCCCCCAAGCTCCAGTTTCCTCCTGTCAATCCGAAGGACTTCACCGCCTCCTCTCCTACGCCTCAGGAGGTCAACTCGTTTCTGAAGCAGCTTTGGGGCTATGATCCCAATCGAGTATGGCAGGTGGCCAGGATCGAAAAGACGCTGGCCCCAAATGTAAGCCGCGTCACGATCCTGGTGGGAGAGCAGGGCGTCTCTCACAGTCCGGCAACTACGACGTTTTTTGTCACTCCCGACGGCAAGCACGCGATCGCCGGTCCCGATGTGATTGTCTTTGGCGCGGATCCTTTCGCTGAGGTGCGGACGCAGTTGCAACAGCAGGCGAATGGCCCCTATCGCGGGGCCGCTTCCAGAGATCTGATGATGGTTGAGTTTGCCGATCTGCAGTGCCCTCACTGTAAAGAGGCAGCCAAGTCTCTGGACCAGTTGGCTCAGGACTTCCCAAATGCCCGGATTGTGTTTGAGAACTATCCGCTGACCAAGGTCCACCCGGCAGCGGAGAAAGCTGCCGAGTACGGCGTGTGCGTGGCCCAGCAGAAGGGAAATGCGGCATTCTTCAAGTACGTTCAGGCGGTCTATGACAATCAGGCTGGTCTGGTAGCTACCGCTGACCAGGTTCTGAAGGACGCCGTGAGCAAGGCAGGTGCGGATCCCGCCTCTGTGGCCGCTTGTTCCAGCACCCCGGCGGCGAAAGCTGCTGTGGATGCTTCGGTGAACCTCGGCAATCAAATCGGCGTCAACCAGACCCCGATTCTTTTTGTGAATGGGCGCGCCATTCCCGTTGCCGGATTACCCTACAACACCTTGAAGCAGATCGTTGCCTTCTCGGCGCAACAGGCTGGAAGCGGAACGGGAACCGTGGCGAAGGCTAGCTCAGGTTCCACCGCCAGCCACTGAACCATCTCTGCGGGAAAATAGAATCGCGCAGCTCATCCGCAACCGGGCTGCGCATTCTCTTCCATGGTGGAAGATGTCCGCGTGTGCTGTTCGCGTGCGATATTCAGGACCGCCGCATTGCAGCCGATCAACCATGTGCCGGTTCCACGCCGAACCTGCTACACTCCTCTGTTTTGCTGCTGGCGATCTTCGCCCGGCACAAGCGGAAGAGGAGCCTTGTAGCAGATGACTGAGATCGCGCGAGTTGGAGTGATTGGCGCCGGGACTATGGGAAATGGCATCGCCCATGCCTTTGCGCGCAGCGGGTACGAAGTGCTGCTGTGCGACGTTGAGCGGCAGTTCCTGGACCGTGGGCTGAAGACGCTGCAACAAAATCTGGAGCGTGAAGCGGCGAAGGGTAAGCTGAGCCAGGAAGAAATGCAGGCTTCGCTGCGGCGTGTCACCGGCGTTCTGGATCGCGAACACCTGGCGAAGTGCGATTTTGTCGTTGAAGCCGCTACCGAAAAATTTGAGATCAAAAAGGCAATCTTCACCGATCTCGACCGGATCATGCGCAAGGA
>DAHVZT010000079.1 GCA_027323885.1 Acidobacteriaceae bacterium | reverse complement strand
TCCGCTTCGTGCACGCTGATCTTCAATCCTCAGCATGACTCCTCCTTCAGGCTCATCTTGTATTGGAAAAGAGTCCAGGTGGAAAACTGCGCAATTTCCAGATATGATAACGATGGTTTTAAGATGCGCACCGCGATCTGCGTCAGCAACTGAGACAAGCAGAGCGTTAATTTCGCACCCCGGAGCTTTACCAGATCTGCAAGATTTGAATTGTGCACGGGTGCTCGGATGCAACGCGAGCGCCCCATGAAGCAGCTAACAGGTTGCAACAATTCTGGTCTTCAAGCCTACCGGCAGAACCAGGAAATCAGATTCCACCTTGCGTGGCTGGCTGTTTTTTGCGTATTGCTGCTCTACGGCTCTCGATCACGTCAGACTCACCACTCCTGACGGAATACGCCGCTTGAATTTCCCCTACACCTAAAAACAATAAAAACATCACTCGGTTTGGCACCAGACGTGCATCTGTGCATAAGCGCAGTCCGGCTGTACCCCTGTTTCAGGAGCAAGTATGATCTCCACCATTCGGCAGTTTCGCAGAACCCAATCGTTCTGCGTGTCTCTCTCTATCTCTGTCTTGGCGTCGGTCGCCATGATGGCCAGCCTTGGATGCGGAGGCGGCTCCAGTTTTGCGAAAACAGCTCCGCCCAAGACGCTGAGCGCTCTGGCGGTGTCGCCAGCCACCACTACTTTGGCGGTAGGGGCGAGCGAGCAGTTCAATGCGACGGCGACGTACAGCGACAGCTCGACGGCGATTGTGACTTCGGCGGTGAGCTGGACGAGCAGCGCGCCAGGGGTGGCAACAATCGATTCCTCCGGAATGGTTAGGGGAGTTGCCGCTGGGAGTACCACCGTCACTGGCTCGATGAACGGAGTGACCGGAAGCGCGACCGTCACCGTGACGGCGAACGCGAAGACCGTGTCATCCATTGCGATCACACCGGCCAATCCAAACGTGTCCGCAGGCGCAACCGAGCAGATGACGGCGACAGCCACCTACAACGATGGCAGCACAGCCAATGTGACCTCGACAGCAACCTGGAAGAGCGGAAATTTGGCCGTAGCCACGGTGAATACCGCCGGATTGGTAACCGCAATTGCGGCAGGAAATGCGACCATTACCGCATCTCTGAATGGTGTGACCGGAAGTACAACGGTGTCTGTTTCAGTTCCCGTCAAGACACTCTCGTCCCTCGCGATCACGCCCGCAAATCCGAAGATAACGGCAGGTGGTACGCAGCAGTTGACAGCGACGGCGACCTATAACGATGGCTCCACAGCGAACGTGACGGCGACGGCAACGTGGCGGAGCGGAAACTCCGCTGCGGCGACTGTGAATGCCGCCGGGGTTGTGACCGCAGTTGCGGCAGGCAATGCAACGATTAGCGCGACCTTGAGCGGAATTACGGCGAGCACGACGGTGACCGTAACGGCGGCCGTCAAGACGCTGTCCTCGATTGCGATCACGCCAGTGAATCCAACCGTAACAGCGGGAAGCACTCAGCAGCTCACCGCGACAGCGACTTACAGCGACAGCTCGACCGCCAACGTGACGGCGACGGCAACATGGACCAGCGCGAACTCAGCAGTGGCGACGGTGAATCCCGCTGGAACCGTGACCGCCGTGGCTGCGGGTTCGACCGCCGTAACCGCCTCCCTGAGCGGGGTGAGCGGAAGCACCACAGTTACGGTGCCTGCGCCGAAGACTGTGTCGTCCATCGCTGTGACTTCCTCGAACAGCAGTGTGGCAATGGGTTCCACTCAACAGTTGACGGCGACCGCGACTTACAGTGACGGGTCGACGGCGAACGTTACGACGACGGCGGTGTGGACAGCCTCCAATGGAGATGTTGCTTCGGTGAATGCCACCGGGTTGTTGAGTGGTGTGGCGGCCGGATCGACGACCATCACCGCAACTTTAAACAACATCAGCGGGAGTCTGCCTTTCGTTGTGACCATTGCGCCCGGCACCGGAGTCAACATTACGACCGCTCACGTCGATGTGCTGCGCACGGGTTTGAATCCGGGCGAGCAATCGCTCTCTCCGGGGAACGTCAGCGCCAAGACATTTGGGAAACTATTTTCCTACCTGGTGGATGGCTACGTCTATGGCCAGCCACTCATTGTTTCCAATCTTACGGTGAATGGTGGCACGCACAATGTCGTCTACGTTGCGACGGAGCACGACAGCGTGTACGCCTTCGATGCGGACAATTATGGCAACGGCACACCGCTGTGGCAGGTCTCTCTCCTGAAGTCCGGGGAAACTCCCGTTATGGATGACCCGGCGATGTTGCCGTATGACGGCGTGACATCAACCCCTGTCATCGACTTGAGCTCGAACACCATCTATGTGGTTTCCAAACAAAGTTCATCCACCGCGGGTCATTCCTTCCGCCTGCATGCACTGGACATTACGACCGGCGCGGAAAAATTCGGAGGTCCCGTCACTGTCCAGGCCTCTGTTCCGGGCACCAATTCAGAGTCTGTGAATGGCATCACCTACCTGAGCACGGCCTGCATCCAGCGAGCTGCCCTGCTGCTGGAGAACGGGACGATCTACATGGGATTCGGCAGCTGTCCTCATGGATGGTTCCTGGCTTACAACGCAAAGACACTTGCCCAGACGGCTGTTTTCAACTCCAGTCCCAACCTGAACGGCATGGGCCCGTACGCCAGCGCCGGGGGCGTCTGGATGGGCGGCGGCGGTCCAGCAGCCGACAGCGCTGGAAATATCTACATCACGACGGGCAACGGTCCTTGGGATGGGAAGACGGCCTGGGGCGATTCGATTTTGAAATTCAATTCGCAACTGCAGATTCAGGATTACTTCACCCCTGTCGGGTATCAATACATGAACTGCCAGGACGCCGATCTGGCTGCTGGGGGGTTGCTGTTGATTCCAGGAAGCACACCCCAGGCGCTGGCAGGTGGCAAGACCGGCAAGATGTATATGGTAAACACCTCCAACCTGGGCAAGAACCAGCCAAACGATGCCGGAGCAACTCAGACCATCTATTTCGACCAGAACCTGAGCGCGCCCTACACCAACGGTTGTACCGATCCAAGCACGGGAATCACCTATTACCTGGACGTGAACTCCTACGAGATCTTCGGAACGGCAGCCTATTTCAATGGGTCCGTGTATTTGGGAGTGAGTCCGACGGCCTCAGGAGTTCCAGCTGGCGTCCGGCAGTTCAACTACTCGGGAGGAATGTTGACGCCGGGACCGGAAACGAGTCCAAGCGTGCAACAAGCCAGTCATGGCACAACGCCCTTCGTCTCCGCCAACGGGACATCCAATGGAATTGTTTGGATGATCGATCACGGCAGTCCCATCCGGATGACGGTCGATACAGCCAGCAGCGCGATTTTGCGAGCCTATGACGCCAATAACCTGCCCAATGAGTTGTACGACAGTTCAATGAACTCTGGGGATGCGCCTGGTTTCGGCATCAAGTTTAGCGCCCCGATTGTGGCGAATGGAAAGGCCTACATCGCAACCGGGCATGACTTGCGGACTGCTACAAACCCAAAAGGAGAAATCGACGTATACGGATTGAAGTAACTTCGCCAGATCGGGGATGGGCTTTGGCCGGCAGGTCGAAACCATCCCTGGTCTGCGTTCCGTTGCGTTGAACGGCGCGTGTTGGCGCTCCCGGCCGTCGAGAGAGAACCGCACCTGTCCGCCGGCTCCAGCTTCCCTGTTTTCTCCTGTGTCTTCGTCGTATTATGGAGGCAAATGGTTTTTCCGATCAAAACCTGTGTGCTCTGCCAGGAAGAGTTTGAGCTCAAACCCGATAAACCCGGATTCGCAAACCGCTGCCCGGAATGCAGCGCTTCGGAATCGGAGGATTCCGTTTCAAAGCCTCGCATGGACGCGGAGGATCGCAGGGCGGAAGCGGAAGCGAACGAAGCTCGCAGACAGGCAATGCGAAATCTGCTCTATCGCAAGGACAGCTAGCCAGGGATTTCTGATTGTGGGCAGCGGAAGTGCAGCGCACCGAGAGAAATTTGTTTTGACAAATCCCCTGGAGTACGGAACACTGGCGCAACCGGGAAACCTCCCGCAACTGAACTTTTGACTATGGAAGCCTGCAAGCACCCCCGTGTGCGCGTGCTGACGCGCGAAGAAGATGCTGAATTTGTCGAGTGCCTGGAATGCGGTGAGGTGTTCGACTCAAACGAATTTGCCGACATGGACATTGAGGAACGCAACTTGAAGGCGGACGAGGAATGATGGCGTAGGACAGGCCTGTATTCAGGTCCAAGAATGTCATTCCGCCTCTGGTCCAGTTCAGCCGCCGCCGCCCGGATTCACTTCTATGGGCGCGCCCAAACGCTGCCCGCTGCGCCATAGGTAATGAAATCCGGAAATCACGGTGAGCCATAAAGTGGATCCCAGCGCAGCGTGCCGCACCCAAAGGACCCAGGCCGCTGGATGAAATTGCGCGAGTACAACGGAGCTGACAGCCAGAATTTGCGCCACGGTATTCCCTTTACCGAGCCAACTGGGGTGAAAGTCTCTTGTGCCCGTGGTTGCGTACAGGAGCGCAGAAATCACAATGATTCCAAGATCCCGGCTGAAGACCAGGACCGTGATTCGCAAAGAGACCAGGCCGACATGCGTTAAAACGATGAACAACGAACTCAGCAAAAGTTTGTCGGCGATTGGATCCAGATAAGAACCCAGTTCCGTTCTCTGGCGGAACAAGCGGGCCAGGGAGCCGTCCAGACCATCGCTCAGCCCTGCGATCACCATCAACACAAAAGCTCTGTGATATCGCCCATCGAGAATGCACAAAACAAGGAAGGGGACAATCGAAAGCCGAAGCAGCGTAAGTTGATTGGGCAGGGCTCGTAATTGGCGAAGCACGTAGGTTTTGATAGTCCTGCCTTATCGTAACGCAACGGGTTGTGGAACTGCCCGCGAGCCTACGCGGCTTTCGAGGTGCGCCGGTCTGTTGCCCACGTCGCACAATAGCATTAGAATCGGGAAGTACTTGTAGGCGCGTAGCTCAGTTGGTTAGAGCGCTACCCGAACACAGCCTGCCAACGTTTTCAATCGCTTACCTTCCTTACTGTCCACCTTACTGTCCAGCTCCTTCCATATTTTGACCAAGATCGTGACTCGCACTACTTTGAACCGGTTCCAGGAGGGTTCAAATGCGAGGAAAGACGTACGCCGATCGCGTCAACATCATCAAGATGGTCAAGGTCGACGGCAAATGGCCGTTTGCCCCGATCGTCGAACGCAAGGGAAAAATAATACGGGACCACGTCCTGATCAACGGACGGGAGGAACACCATCCGGAAGGGCGCTACTACCTGGAGTGGTATGAGGCCGGAAAGCGCCGGCGGCATCCGATCCCCATCTTCGAGGAGCTCGTCCCAGCCGCTCGTGCGAAGTCCATCGAACTCCAGGCCCGCAAAGCCGGTATCCTTGTCGAACTCGCCAAGCCCGAAACCGAGCCTAGAGACCACTCAACTACATCTGGCGCAAAATCTTCCACTGCCGAACCAAATCGTCTGACCATGACGGCCGCCGTGGATCAGTACCTGGAGTTCTGTGAGAAACAACGCAGCCTCCGGACATTTCGGACCTACCGACCTGCTCTCAAAGACTATCTTCTGAAGTCCTACACCAAAACCTATGTCGACGAGGTAAATCGTGACGATATGCTCAGATTCATCGGCTATTGTTTCGATCACGGTCTGGCTCCTCGGTCGGTGTACGACAAACTGGTCACCGTCCTAACGCTCTTGAAGCGGCATGGGCACAAGCGGCTGATTGAATCCAGCGACTGGCCCGACTACGTCGAGACCATTCGTCCGGTCTACGAGCCCGAAGAGATTCACGCCCTGCTTCGTCACGCAACTCCCGTCGAAGCGCTCCTGATCAAGTTCTTTCTCACCTCCGGGTTCCGTAATCGCGAGACGAGGTTCGTGGCCTGGTTTGACATAGATTTTCGGAACTCAGTTGCGCGTGTCACCGCCAAGCCGGTCTGGAGGTTCAGTCCAAAGAACTACGAAGAGCGCGCGGTGCCATTGCCCAAGCCGATGATCGAGCAGCTTCAGCGTTTGAAAGCCGAGCGAAAGGCGACGGCCGCAGACCTGGTTTTTCCCAATACCAAAGGCAAACCCGACACCCTCCACATCGAGATCATCAAACGGGTCGCCTATCGCGCCAAGCTCAATTGCGGGCAGTGTGTCTCCGCGCATGGCTACAAGTGCGCCGAAGGACCATTCTGCGAGC
>DAHVZT010000078.1 GCA_027323885.1 Acidobacteriaceae bacterium | reverse complement strand
AGCCAGTTCCAGGAATTGGCCTCCAAGCTGAAATCTGGAGACGATGTGGTTTTCCTGGTGGTTGACCCGCAGCGTCCGGACATCGGGAACAGCTATGTAGGAGGAACGCTTCCCTAATTACCGGGCCATCGGCAGGAGTCGAAATCAAGGGCTTGCACCTGGGTGCGGGCCCCTCTGATTTTCGTTTTTTTACTTTTTTTGCGGCGCAGAAGCTCCTTTGGTCACCAACATGCAGCAGTAGTTTCTGATTGCCTACTCGAGGGAATTTGTTTAGGTTGAATCATATGCATTTCGTGAAAGTAACGCGGGCCTGTGTTTCTGCGGGCATGGTTTTCGTCGGATTGAGCCTTGCAGGCATTGCGGGCGCATCGACGCACACGGCAAGACCAAACGCGCCTAAGCACACGCATGGTTCCGTACGGTCGCGCAAAGCTTCCCCTCGGCCGGCTTCCAAAGCTTCGTCACGCCACATCTCCTACAGCCGCAATGCCCGTCGCGCGCGGCGGCGCACACATCACCATGCAAAAATCACCGGTCAACGCGTGATGGATATGCAGCGGGCGACGGAGATTCAGCAGGCGCTGATCCAGGCGCATTACCTGAGTGGCACTCCGACCGGCCAGTGGGATGCGGAATCCCAGGCAGCCATGATGAAATATCAGAGCGACAACGGCTGGCAGACGAAAATCACGCCGGATTCGCGCGCCCTCATCAAGCTGGGACTCGGGCCCAAACAGGATGCGGGAGAGTATGCCAGCACCCCGGCGGGCATTTCCGCCAATACCCCGGACGCGATTCACACTGTGGCGAACTCCGCCCTTCCCTCCACAGCGGCCAATCAAAACTAGATCTCGCCTGAACTTAGAGCAGGGATTTTTCAGTCGCCAGCAGGTCACGAATCGTTTCTCTGCGCCGAATCAGGCGATGACCAGCTCCCTCAACCAGCACCTCAGCCGCGCGAGGGCGAGAATTGTAGTTGGAACTGAGCGACATGCCGTACGCGCCCGCGTCCAGCAGCGCCAGGCAATCTCCCGCGCGTAAATCCGGCAGTTCGCGATCCCGGGCGAAAAAGTCGCCCGTTTCGCAGACCGGCCCCACAACATCGACGACTGAGGTCTGGTCGCCCCCCGATTGGCGAAGCGGCAATATTGAATGGTGCGCCTGGTACAGCGCCGGTCGAATCAAATCGTTCATCGCAGCATCCGTTACCAGGAAGGTTTTGCTGCCATTCTGTTTCCTGTAAAGCACCTGGGCAATCAAGGCGCCAGCCTGCGCGACGACAAAGCGTCCGGGCTCCAGCAGCAGCTGACCAGCGAAGCCGGTTAATGCGCCCCGGACCGCCGCAGCGTAGGCAAGCACTGCGGACCTGGGGTCGGAAGCCCCAGGCTCGTCCAACTGATAGGAGATGCCCACCCCGCCTCCGGCATCGATGTACTGAACGTCAATTCCCTGTCCGCATCGCAGCTCCTGGACCAGTTCAAGCACGCGGCGCAGAGCCTGCCCGAATGGTTCCGCGGTTCGTATCTGGGAGCCGATATGGACACTGATGCCCACTGGATCCAGGGACTTACTGCGGGCGGCGCGCCGGTAAAGCCCACTTGCGCTCGCCATGTCCACTCCGAATTTATGTTCACGCAGGCCGGTGGAAATGTAGGGATGGGTTTCAGCAAACACATCGGGATTGACCCGCACCGCTACGGGCGCGACGCGGCGCATGTGACGGGCTCTCTGCTCCAGCAGGTCGAGCTCCGCCGCGCTTTCCACATTGAACAGAAGAATGTTCGCCGCGAGGACCGCGTCGATTTCGCCAGCCGTTTTACCCACGCCGGAGAACACGACACGGCGCAAAGCAGGCCTCGCCACCTGCCGCACACGCTCCAGCTCGCCGCCAGAGACAATATCGAAGCCGGTACCCATTTCATTCAGCAGTCGCAGAATCGAAAGATTGGAGTTGGCTTTGACGGAGTAGCACAGTGTGGTTGGGATGCCCTTGAACGCCTCGGCAAAAAGGCCGACCCGCTGACGGATGTTCGTCGCGGAGTACACGTAAAGAGGGGTGCCGTATTCCTGGACCAGTCGCGCCAGTTTCACCCTATCGCAGAGCAGGTCGCGTACCCCGTTGCGTGCCCTCCCGGTGCTGTAAACGAAGGGCCGAGTCGCGACGGAGTTCGCGGACGGGAAGGCCTTTGTTCTGGAGACGTTCTTGCGCGAGGTACTCAATGCGCTTCTCGGCGCGCGCGGATTTTCTCTGGAGATGCATACTGTTCGTCCAGAAATTTGCCTATGAGTCCGGCGACTCTCTCCGGCTGCTCAAGCGGGGCGTAATGGCCCGCGTCCTGCAGCAGATGAAACTCTGCGCCTGGGACTTTGTCGGCGATCACCCGCATCTCCGGCGGCGTGCTGCTCTGGTCCTCCCCTCCGGCGATGGCGCAAACAGGAACATCAATGGTTGGCAGGGTTGGAACGGAGTCGGGCCGTATCGCAAGCCCCTGCTGGATGGCCAACATTGCGTCGAGCGTTACAGAAGACATCATGTTTCTGGCAGCAGCCCGCACAGCAGGCTGCTCCCGCTGTGCAGTGGCGCCTACCAATGTGTCGGCCATGGAGCCGAAGAACTTCGCCAGACCGCCCGTCCGCTGCGCTGCCGCCATCCATTCCCGGCGTCGTTCACGATTCTCCTCTGTATCGGGCTGCGGCTTGCCGCAGGTCAGCACCAGGGCGGCTACCTGCTCAGGAAAACGCCGCCAGTACTCATAGAGGACATAGCTCCCGATGGAGCAGCCTGCAAAAGCAGCCCGTCCGATTTTGAGCGCCTGCAAGATGGCGTGAACGTCTTCCGCGAGCTGCTGCATGGTGATTGGGGCGGCAATGGGCCCCGGAACCGCGATGGATTGGCCGTGCCCTCGAAGGTCGACCAAAGTGAGCCGGTAACGGTCCGCGAGCAGCCGCGCCACCGGCAACCAGAAGGCGTGGTGTGTTGGCGTGGGGTGCAGCAGGACGACATCCGGTCCGTTTCCGAGCGTGGTGTAGAACAGCTGGAATCCATCGCGTTCAAGAAACAATTGGCTGCTCCCGCCCCTGTACAAGCGGTTTTTCTGTTGGCAAGACATACAGTTTTTTGCCAAACTGCGCGGGGAAGGACGTTGCATGCCGCTCCATCGCAACGTCCTTCGCGCCACACAGGATTACGAATTTCTGCGGAATCGGCACAAGGCTAAAACTTATTCCACAAAAACTGATTGTAGACGTCGTGGTGATACTGCACTTCGGCTGGCTTTACGAACGTGCCCAGCAGACGCGGGCAGCGATCCGCCGAACCCTGCTTCAATTCGGCGTAGCGAGCTTTGACGTCCGCGCCGAGCAACTTTGTTGTCCACTCGGACGCGCGAAAATCTTCCAGCGCGGTATAGATGTTGTCGGGCAGAAAACGCTCCGCCTGTCGCAGATTTTCGATCTTTGCAGCAGTGCCCTGCAGACCGGATTTAAAGATGGAGTAGAGCACGAGATACGGATTTGCGTCCGGACTCACCGAGCGCACTTCCACGCGCGAACTCTTTTCGTTCCCGATCGGTATCCGTACCATCGAACCCCGATCCGTAGCGGAGGTTTTGATCTGGTTGGGGGCTTCAAAGTGCGGGTCGAGACGGCGGTACGCGTTCACGCTGGCATTCAGCAGCAGGCAAATGTCGCTGCCATAGGTCAGAATGCGATCGCTGAAGTCCCAGGCAAATTGGCTGAGGTTCTCTTCGCCCTTCGGATCCCAGAAAAGATTTTTGCCGTCCTTGCTGATCGAGACGTTCGTGTGCATCCCACTGCCATTCACGCCAACCACTGGCTTGGGAAGAAACGAGGCCGTCAGCCCCATTCTGGTGGCGACCTGGCGGCAGACCAGCTTATAGAGCTGAATCTGGTCGGCGGCCGCCAACACTTCTCCATAGCTGTAGTTGATTTCAAACTGCGAGGGCGCGACTTCCGGATGGTCCTTCTCGTTCTCGAATCCCATGGCGCGCTGCACTTCCGCCGTAGTGTCGATGAAGGTGCGCAACGGATCGCCCGGGAGTGAGTGGTAGTAGCCGCCGGTGTTCACGTATTCGAATTTCTTGGTCTCGGTGTAGTGCTGCTCCGCATCCACTCCCTGGAACAGAAAGCCTTCAATCTCGTTGGCAGCGTTTAGGGTGTAGCCCTGCTGCTCATATTGCTCCTCGGCGAATTGCTTGAGCACGCCTCGGATGTCGGCCGAATAGAACTTGCCATTCTTGTCGATTACCTCGCCAAAAACAAGAACTTTGCCGCTGCCGAAGAAATCCGCCGGTGCCCAGTAGAATGCGCTCCAGTCGATGCCGAGACGAAGATCGCTCTCCCGCTGCGCGGTGAAACCGCGAATCGAAGAGCCGTCGAAAGTGAGATTGTCCCAGCTCTTTACCAGGAACTTCTTGTCATAGTCCAGCATGTGCAGGCGGCCTTCCAGATCGCTGAACAGCACCGTGACTGCCTTGACACCTTTTGTATCTGTCAAATACTTCAGCCGCTCTTCCTGAACGACGTGGGGAGCGACACGGTTTTTCCGTTGCTCTTTGGCTTCCAAGTTCAACTGCTCCAGCTCTTCGTATGAGAGGGTCAGAAAATCGCGAAGTTCGTTGGACATGAATCTCCTTATTCAGGGTGAGATCGAAAGGGATACAACGACTGTCGATCCGCATGGAAAATTCGGCAGCGGCAGAGGTGCAGATCGAGCGGGTCGCTTTTTCTCACCTTACGTCACCCGGCCCCATACGTAAACAGCAATAGATTTTCTTTATCCTGCAAATAGCTTATTTTTATGCGATAAAACCGTTAGGATTGCGGAAACGGTATGGATTTCGAGCAGCTCAAGGCTTTTCTGGAGGTGGCCCGCAACGCGAGTTTCTCACGCGCGGCGGAAAAGCTTTTTCGCACTCAGCCAGCGATTTCCGCCCAGATTCGGGCTTTGGAAGAAGAAATTGGGGCCCGGCTGTTCGACCGCGCCGGCGGCCGCGTCACCCTGACCGCGGCAGGCAAGCTCTTTATGGAATACGCAGAAGACGCGCTGCAGGCACGCCGCAATATTGTGCGGGCATTGGCGGAAATGACGCGTACTCCACGGGGTGAGTTGGTGGTCAGCGCGAACGAGGCGACCTGTCTCTACATCCTGCCGCAAGTGTTTGCGCAGTTCAAGCGAAAGTATCCCCGGGTATCCGTCTCGATCACCCGCAATGAACGGTCTCGCACGCTGGAAGAAGTTCTGGCCCAGCGAGTGGATTTTGGCGTAATGGCGCAGCCGGTGACCGATCCTCGCCTGACCGTCGTTCCGGTGCATCAGGATGAAATGGTTGTGATCGCGCCTATGGGTCACCCTCTTGCGGCCAGGCGTTCCACCACGCTGGCGCAGGTAGCCGCCTTCTCGCTGATTCTGCCCAAGCAGGGCCGCACTCGCGACGCGATCGACCAACTATTTTCGGTGCGCCACCTAAGGCCGGAGGTATCCATGGAACTGGATTCCAATGAAATCATCAAGCGCTTTACCGCTGCGGGCGTTGGCGTAGGATTTCTGGCCCGGTCGAATACCGTCGCGGAGCACTCCGCGGGGCTGCTGGCCGTCGTGGAACTGGAAGATGCCCGGATTGCCCGGGATCTGGTTCTGGTCTACCGCAAAGACAAGGCATTGAGCCGCGCGGCGCATGCCTTCATCGAAATCATGCAGAGCAGCGTGGGCAGTCGAAAGAACACCGCTGGCGGCGCACGTTCCGCAACTTGAACGGGCACGCTACAATCGCAAGAATGCTGTCACACTTTACCGCCCGGGCCGCATGGTTGTCGGCGGCCGCGTTCTTCGCCGGCAGCATCAACGCCGTTGCCGGAGGAGGTTCGCTTCTGTCCTTCCCGGCTCTCTTGCAGGCAGGGATTCTGCCCATCCAGGCGAACGCGACGAACACGGTGGCGCTTTTGCCTGGCCAGTTCACTTCTGCCGCTGCCTATCGCCGCGAACTGCGTCGTCACCATTCCATCCTGCTCAGGTTGTTGATTGCGGCCTTTGCCGGTGGCCTGCTGGGAGCGCGTTTGCTCATGGGCACAAAGCAGGAGCAGTTTCTGCGGCTGGTGCCATGGCTGCTTCTCACCGCAACCGTGCTTTTCGCCGCAGGACCTCCACTGCAAAAGTTCCTCTCGCGGCGCACCAGCGCGGAAGGGCCGCTCGACACTGCGGATGAGACCATCACCCCTCCGGTTCCCGCAAAGAACGACGTCCACCCTAGCGGCCTTCGGCCCTTGGCGCGCATTCTGCTGCCGTTCGGAATTTTCATCGTGTGTCTCTACATCGGCTATTTCGGTGCGGGATCAGGGTTGTTGATTATGGGAGTGCTGAGCGTTGCGGGTGTCGCGAGCGTGAATGAGATCAACGCGCTCAAGACGGTAATTACCAGCGTCTCCAATACGGTGGCTTCGCTCACGTTCATTCTGTTCGGCGCAGTTGTCTGGCATTACTGCGTCCTGATGATGGCGGCTGCCAGTCTGGGCGGGTATTGCACGGCGCGCGTGGCGCGCAGAAGGAAGCCACAGTGGATTCGCGGTTTTATCGTCGCCACGGGTTGCGTTGTTACCGCTTATTTCTTCTGGAAATTACACTAGGCAGGTAGGACAAATCTCATTGGGCGATCGCGCCGGGAAGTTGGTTTCCTGAACCATGAAGGACACGCAAACAAAGAAACTTAGACTAGGACGATTGTCCCGCAGGATCATTCAACACCATCTACCCTTGCTGGCTGTATTGGCGCTTTCTACCTTCCTTTTCTACCGGAGCCTTCCGCAGAAAGATGTGATCTGGAAGTTAAGTTTCGTGACCGCGTATTCGGCGCTCCTGCTGCTTGTGGCCACGTTGCTGATCGGGCCATGGGAACTGCTGCGCGGCCGCCGGCCCGGCGTTTCCAGCGATCTTCGCCGCGACGTCGGCATCTGGGCGGGCATCCTTGGCATTATTCACACCGGGGTTGGATTGTTCGTCCATTTACGAGGACGACCGTGGCTCTATTTTGTGTACGGAAAAACGGAACGCCACCATATCTTTCCACTACGGCACGACCTCTTCGGGTTCTCCAACGATTCTGGATTGATCGGCACAGTGATCCTCGTGCTGCTGTTGGCGACATCGAACGACTATTCCCTGCGCAGGTTCGGAAGGGCCAAGTGGAAGCAGCTGCAACGGTGGAATTACCTGCTGTTCGCGGCAGTGGCCCTCCATAGCTTCGGGTATCAGACGATTGAGAAGCAGCGCGCGCCCTTTGTTGCGGTGGTAATCGCTTGTGTGGTGATTACTTTGCTGCTGCAGTTCTATGGGTTCCGTGTAAGCCGCGCCGGAATTGCCAGACAAAGACTCTCCAGGGTGTAGAAAAGAATTATGAGCCATGAGGGAATTCGTTTTGTCTCCGAAGAGGCGGCTCGCCAGGCTTCTGCAAGCGAGCGGGAGCTGCCGCGAGATGCCATCACTCCGGAGCGGGTGCGCGTCAACAAAACCGAAGGCACCGGAGTGGACATTGGCTGGAAAGACGGACACAGCAGCCACTGGAGCTTTGCATGGCTGCGCGATGCATGCCCCTGCGCCACCTGCATTGAAGAGCGCGAGGTGAGCGGGCGCGAACCGGGCCAGCCCACGCCTCCGCCGGCAACGGCGCTCCCCATGTTCAAAGCGCCGGCGCGTCCCAAAGAAGTACGGTCCGTCGGACGGTACGCCATCGCGTTCGACTGGAACGATGGCCACACAAGCGGTATCTACTCCTGGCACTATCTACGTTCGATGTGTCAATGCGAGGCGTGCAAAGAAGAAGCTTCTAAAAGTGCCGCAACATCGTGATCGCTTCCCGGACGGTCCCCGCGCACAGTGCAGACTCGCGGTTCGCCTTTTTCAGAAAGCCCTCTTGCACAGCATGGTCCAGCATGGACAGAAAGGGCTGCCAATAGCGCGCAACGTCCAGCAGGATGATCGGCTTGCGATGCAGCCCCAGTTGCGCCCAGCCCAGCACCTCACATAGCTCATCGAGTGTTCCGTATCCGCCTGGGAGCGCGAGGAAAGCGTCCGCCTGCTCCGCCATGCTGTGCTTGCGTTCATGCATGTCGCGTACCACGTAAAGCTCCGAAAGGCCGCGATGCGCGACCTCACGGTCCACCAGATGCTGCGGGATGAAGCCCGTCACATGTCCGCCTGCCGCAAGTGCCGCGTCGGCAACGGCGCCCATCAGTCCGACATGCGCGCCGCCATACACCAGGCGAATACCTTCGGCTGCAAACGCGTGGCCGAGTTCTTGCGCGGCTGCGCGATATTCCGGGCGGGCCCCAGCGGCGGACCCGCAATAGACGCACACAGATCGAACACCAGGCATGCTCCAGCAGGATATCGCGACAGCTTAGGCGATTCACCGCGATACACTGGAGCTTCAGATGGTCTGCGGAGGTTTCTGCAGAACACCCGCCCAACCGCAGGAGTCTTCTTTCCGTGTCACGCTTGCTCGAAAACATGAACCCGCAGCAGCGCGCGGCGATCGAGAACGTCGATGGGCCGCTGTTGATCCTTGCCGGCGCAGGGTCGGGAAAAACGCGCGTCATCACCCATCGCATTGCGTACCTTGTGGAGGAGCGGGGCGTAGCAGCCGACGCGATTCTCGCTGTGACCTTCACCAACAAGGCGGCCAAAGAAATGGCCGAGAGGGTCGAGCGCTTAATGGACTATCGCAGCCTGGCTCGGCCGGTGCTCGCGACGTTCCATTCCTTCTGCGTCCGCGTGCTGCGGCGCGATATTGAGGCGCTGCGAATCAACGGCCACGGGCGCACCAAGGATTTCGCCATCTACGACGAAACCGAGCAGCAGGCGGTCATCAAGCAATCCATGCGCAGGCTCGGATTGGACGACAAGCAGTTGACCCCACGCGTGGTTTTGTCGCGCATCTCCTGGGCCAAAAATCACATGCTCCAGCCGCAGGAAATTTACCTGCAATCGCCCGACCCGAAGACCGAGCGCATCGCGCACCTCTATGACCTGTATACCAAGGAACTGGAGCGGGCCAATGCGCTGGATTTCGACGACCTGCTGCTGGAAGCCGTGCGCCTGCTGCGGGCGATTCCCGAGGTGCGCAACTACTACAATCGCCGGTTTCGTTACATTCTGATCGACGAGTACCAGGACACCAACCGCCCGCAGTACGAATTGATGAAGATGCTGGCGGGCGAGGAAAAGAATATCTGCGTGGTTGGGGATGAGGACCAGAGCATCTACTCCTGGCGTGGCGCCGACATCCGTAACATTCTGGAGTTCGAAAGAGATTTTCCCAACGCGAAGATCATCCGTCTGGAGCAGAATTATCGCTCCACTCAGGTGATTCTTGAAGCGGCCGGTGCGGTGGTTTCCAACAACATTCAGCGTAAGGGCAAGACGCTGTGGACCTCGCGCGATGGTGGCGCTTTGATTGGGTATTACGAGGCGCTCGACGGCGAGGGCGAGGCGCTCTTTATCGCCGACCAGATCCAGAAATATATCCGACAGACAGGCAATGAGGCCGAGCCTCCGCGAGTTGCCGTGCTGTACCGCACCAATTCGCAGTCGCGGCTGGTGGAGGAAGCCCTGCGCCGCTACGGCATTCAGTACACCATGGTTGGCGGATTCTCCTTTTACGACCGCGCCGAAATCAAGGACATGCTCAGCTACCTCAAGCTAGTGGCGAATCCCAACGATTCCATCGCGCTCCAGCGCTCGATCAATACGCCTGCCCGTGGCATTGGCAGGACGACGCTGGAAACCCTGGAGCGGCTGGCTCTGGAAACCGGCACCAGTACATGGGACGCCATGACGCAGATCATCCAGCAGCGCCTGGTGTCCGCGCGGGCGGTCAGCTCGCTGCAGGATTTTCGCCGCATCATTGAAGATGCTCGCGCAATGCTGTCTCCTGGATTCGCGGATAAGTTGAGCATCGACGTGGCCGCTGCAGAGGAACACACCAGCACCGCGACCCAGATTCCAGTCAGCGAGACCGCCGATACCAGCTTCGACTTTGGCGCGATCGACGCTGGGATTGCGGCTTCTTCTGAGGACGAATTTGCTGCCGATGACCCGAGCGGCGGCGATCTCGCCGCCGCCTTCGATCCGGCGGAGTTCTCGCCCTTTGCCGCTCCATCGGGAGCATACTCGCCGAAAGACCTCACACCGCTCGAGCGGAAGTCGTCGTCCGGCCCAGAGCGCCTGACCGAGGATAACGCATTCCGCAAGCCCGGCGACGCGGCGACGCTCCCGGAGATGATCAAGTTTCTTATTGACCGCAGTGGGTACATCCGGGCGCTGGAAGAAGAGGCCACGCCAGAGTCGCAGTCGCGCATTGAGAATCTGCGCGAGCTGGTCAATGCCGCGCAGGACGCGCACGAACGCGGCGAGACGCTTGCAGAGTTTCTCGATCACGCGGCCCTGGTCAGCGACACGGATCAATATGACCCGGAATCGCGTGTCACGCTGATGACGCTCCACGCAGCCAAGGGACTGGAATTCCCGCTGGTGTTTCTTGCCGGCATGGAAGAAGGATTGTTTCCTCATTCGCGGACCATCAATGACGGAGCAGGGCTCGAAGAAGAACGCCGGCTCTGCTACGTCGGCATCACTCGTGCAATGGACGCGCTGCTGGTGACGCGCGCACGCTTCCGCCGCCGTTACGGAAACGACACGCCGGAGCATTCGATTCCTTCACGCTTCCTGGCCGAAATTCCGCCCCATTTGATCAATGACCTGAGCGCCCCGGTTCCGGCCAATACATGGGGTGGTTATGCGGCGCAATCGACCAGGCCGAATGGCCAACGTACCCCTTCCGGCGGTTCTCAGCATTGGAACTATGAGGATGAAGACCAGAGTGCCTCAAGCTCGGCAGGGAGAAATGCGCAGGCGCAAGGATCGAGAAGCCGCGCTGGCGCAGGATCGATCGATAATATTGCGCAGTTCTTCAGCGCACGCGGGCAGAAATTTCCCCGGCCTAAGCTTTCGGTCCCCGAGCCGAGCGGCAAAACGGGTTTTCGCAACGGACAGCGCGTTCGCCATCCGAAATATGGAGAAGGTGTGGTCTTCAAACGAGAAGGCGAAGGGGAAGATGCGAAGATTACGGTACAATTTTCTCGGTTTGGCATAAAAAAGCTGGTGGAAAAATTTGCCCAGCTCGAACAGGTTTAACAACATAAAGTTCAAGAGAGAGAGTTTCTGACATTACCCATGGCAAATACAAAAGCAATCACCGACACGGCAGAACGTAAAGCAGTCAAGCGGGCGGCGCGCAAAAAAGCGGCTCCCAAGCCCAAGCGCACCACGCCGCGCGGCGCAAACAAGCAGAAGGTCAAGAAGCTCGCCAAGGCCGTAGGGAAACGCTAGAGTCGATCGTGCTCCGGATCGTCCCCCGCGGTCCGGAGGTGCGCAGCGAATCAGCTTGATCCATTTCAGGAGCCAGTGCCCTGTCGCATCAGATCTTCGCCACCAAATCGATTGACAAGCTGATTCGCGACTCGGAAGACCCGGCGCATAGCCTGAAGAAAACCCTTGGGCCGCTGTCGCTGACGGCCCTCGGCATCGGCGCGGTCATCGGCTCCGGCATTTTCACCGTAATCGGCACGGCCATCGCAGGAGAAAGTACGAATTCCAGCTCCGTGCTGGACACTCCCGTGCTCGATTTCATAGTGCATCACACCGCGCTCGCGGGAAGGCCTGGAGCGGGCCCGGCTCTGGCCGTCTCGCTGGTGCTGGTCGCTATCGTCTGCGGATTCACGGGCTTGTGCTACGCGGAACTTGCGTCCATGATCCCCATCGCAGGCAGCGCCTACACATACACGTATGTCATCATGGGCGAGCTGATTGCGTGGATCATCGGCTGGGACCTGATCCTGGAATATGCATTCTCAAACATGGCGGTATCAGTGGGGTTTGCCGCGCATGTTGTTGCCCTTATGGATTGGTTTGGGATTCATCCCGCTCTGCGCTGGATATCTCCCGCTTATCTGCCCAGCGGGCTGCAGAGCCTGACGGGTGCGGCGCTTTACGCTCCCGGATGGCATTTTGGCTTCAATGTACCTGCGTTTCTTATCGTGATGTTGTTGACGGTGGTCCTTGTTCGCGGCATACGCGAATCGGCTGAAACGAACAACGTCATGGTGCTGCTCAAAATTGGCGCGGTCCTCCTGTTCGTCAGCTTCGGCGCGCATTTCATCCACACCGCGAACTGGCATCCGTTTTACCCCAGCGGATGGTCCGGCGTGTTGACGGGCGGCTCGATCATTTTTTTTACTTACATCGGATTTGATTCTGTCTCGACCGCCGCGGAAGAATGCCGAAATCCTCAACGAGATGTTCCGATCGGCATCATTGCCACGCTGATCGTGGCCACCACGCTCTATGTCGCTGTCGCCCTGGTGCTTACTGGCCTCGTCCGCTGGCAACTGCTGATGGATGATGCGGCGCCCGTGGTGAACACTCTGCGGCGGCTGTACCTGCAGAACCACAGCGCGTCGCTCCATTGGGTCCAGCTGGCGGTCCTGTTCGGCGCTTTGCTGGGGATGATCTCGTCCATTCTTGTTTTTCAGATCGGGCAGGCACGCGTCTGGTTTGCCATGTCGCGGGATGGTTTGCTGCCTTCTCTATTCAGCCGCGTGCATCCGCGCTTCCGTACGCCCGCTGCCGCAACCTGGATTGCCGGCCTTTTTGTCGGGTTACCATCGGGTCTCCTCGATATCGGTACGTTTGCCAACCTGTCGAACATCGGCACGCTGTTTGCGTTTGTCCTGGTTTCTGCAGGTGTCATCATTCTGCGCTACAAAGATCCTGGACGGCGCCGCGCATTTCGCTGTCCGGGAGGGCCGATCATCCCGCTGCTCAGCGTATTTTTCTGTATGCTGCTTATGCTCGGCCTGCCCATTCTTACCTGGGTCAGTTTCTTCATCTGGCTCGCCATCGGACTGATGATCTATTTCGTGTACAGCCGGCATCGCAGCGAGTTTGCTTCGGCTTCGAGCCGGAAGCTTTGATGACACGGCGCAAATCCACACCCTCCTTCGACATCAAGGCATGGATTCGCGACCTTCCGAAAGCGGAACTGCACCTGCACCTGGAAGGCACCATTGAAGCGGACACGCTGGTGGAA
>DAHVZT010000060.1 GCA_027323885.1 Acidobacteriaceae bacterium | reverse complement strand
GCTCACCGCCCGTTTGAGCGCCTCGGCGTCGGCCATCACAGGCGGCATATTGGGCGTAAGGTGCAGCCGAACATCCACGCCTTCTAATCGTCCCGTAAAAAGCGTGAGTGTACTTTCCACCACGCTATTCAGGTCTGTAGGCTGCGGTCGCGCAGCAGGAAAGTCGGCAAGCGCGGCGAACTGATCGACAAGCTGACGCAACGTCTGTACAGAAGACCGGATTACGCTGGTTGAGCTGAGCAATGTAGGGACCGAGTTCTGATTCAGGCCACGATCCAGGTGACGCTCGATGCGCTCGGCGGAAAGTGCAATCGGAGTCAGCGGATTTTTGATTTCATGGGCGACGCGCTGCGCGACTTCTTTCCAGGCCATCTGTTTCTGCGCCCGCAGCACGTCGGTCACGTTGTCGATCACTACCAGATGGCCCTCCAACGAACCGCGCAGTCTGGTCACAGTAAGAATCAGATGCAATGTGCCCCGCGAGTTGTTCGCTTCAATCTCTGTAGAAGCCGAGGGCAGGCGACGGCTTCTGCGCAGCACACGGGTAATCTCCATCGCCGCATCGGGCGAAAAAAGCGCCTGAATCGGCTGCCCCTCAATGGCCACTTCCCCCATCGGGTCGAGCATCTCGCAGAAGGCGCGGTTCGCCTGAAGGATGCGCAACTGTTTGTCCAGGGTGGCTACGCCGCTCGGAATGGTCTCCAGCACGGTTTCAAGCTCGCGCCGCCTCTCGTCAATGGCTATATTGGCGCGGGACAGTTGCTGAGTGGAGGTTTCCAGTTGAATGCGGCTGGTTTGCAAATCTGTCGCCATGTGGTTGAAGGAACGCACGAGCTCCCCCAGTTCTCCAGCCGCGGATAGATCGACACGCGAGCCGTAGTCGCCAGAGGCCATCGCATCCATCGCGTCGGCCAGCGCTTCCACAGGGCGCGTGATCTGCTTGGAAAGGAAAAGCGCCAACCAACTGCTGACGAAGAGCGTCAGCCCGGTCAGCAAAAGCAAAACCAGGAGATACGTCTGCCGGACCCGCCGACGCGCGCGCAGGAGCGCCCAGTAATGCTCCGTCCCAGTTTCAATTTCGTGCATCGCGACAGCAATGTCGTTCGGCAGCGGCAAACCGACGACAACAACCAGGCCCCTCTGGGACGAAGCAGCACCAAGCATGAAGGAATTTCGGCCGATCCGCAGAACCGGATCGTCCGTACGCTCCGCGGCGCGGAGAATGGCAGCGGGAAAATCCGCTGCGCTGGCCAACCTTTCCGGCTTTTCTTCGGGAGAAATCCCGGAGAGCAATGTTATTTCAGGCTCCATGTGAGGAATCTGATATTGATCGACAACGTTTCCATCCTGAAAGATCAGAACGAAACCGCCCTGGAGTGTCACTCGATGATGGTGAAAAAGATTGAGCATCGCCTGCTCGCGGCCAGGGGCGCCCATCGCCACCAGCTCCGACCCGTTTGCCAGCGACTCCGCCTCTGCTCGCGCATTGGAGGACGCGTAATGCGCCATATCCATGACGACTTGCATCGACTGCGTACGAATCTGCACCACCGGCTGGGAGAACCAGCGATCGATCGAGCGATTCATTAAAAGATAGTTAAAGAACAGCATGAAGAGCGCAGGCGCAACCGAAAGCAGTAGCGCACCCAGCAGCATGCGCGTACGCAGCCGGGAACCGAGCACTCTGCTCTGCTCGCTGGCGTACAACTTCAAAATATTACGCAGCAACAATACGAAAAGTGTGAGGAACAGCAGAAAGCTAAGCGCGGAGATGGCTGTGAAAAGAAGAATGGAGCCGGTATTTTCCGTAGCCAGGAATTTCAGGTTGAAGGAATTTTCCGCAATCAGCAGCAAAAGAACGACAAACGCCAGCGAACCCAGCACGGCCACCGCTACACGTCGATTGCTGCCTTCGCCCATTCCAGGACCCGCCCTGGAAGTGATTATAGGTTCGCGCGACTGAAGGATGGAACGCGCCCGCACTTAAAGCTTGACAGGGCCATGGAAACCGATAACCTGCATCACGAGGGCTACATCTTGATGCGGTTTGCTAAATTTCGGTTTTTTTCATTCGCACTCGCAGTCTCATCACTCGCCATTTCTGGATGTAGCAGGAAGCCAAACGACAGTCAGATTGCGGCACAAGTCAAGAGTCAGATTGCTGCCGACTCCGCGTTACAGGGACAGCCCATTACCGTAACGGCAGACCATGGCGTGGTGACCCTGGACGGCACGGTACGAGGACAGGGATCGCGGGAGCTTGCCGGCAACGATGCCGCGCGAGTGAAGGGCGTCCGCACTGTACTGAACAATCTTGCGGTAGGCTCCGCGCAGCAGCAGGGCGCAGGCCATGACGGGCAGCGTGATGGTAGCCGAAACCCAAACTCGGGCGATGCCATGATGAACGGGCGGCCGATCCGGAGCTATTCCAGCGCACCGCCGCCTCCACCGCAATCCGCAGGACCTCCGCCAGGTCCGGCGCAATCTCAGCAACAAACCTTCGTCCTTCCAGTGGGAACCAGAATCCGGGTGCGGCTCGCGCAGACGCTTTCGACCAAAAATAGCCGAACCGGGGATCCTTTCTCCGGCACGGTAGCCAGCCCGGTGCAGGTGAACGGGCAGACAGTGATTCCCGCCGGATCCAATGCCACCGGCACAGTTATTCAATCCAAGAGGCAGGGGCGCTTTGCCGGTCAGGCGGTTTTGGCAGTCAGACTGGACAGCATACGCGTCGACGGAGGAACCTACCAGGTGCAGACCAGTCGCGTGGAACGTATTGAAAAGGGCAAAGGAAAACGTTCCGCCATTCTGGCCGGCGGTGGTGCGGGTCTTGGAGCACTGATCGGCGGTCTGGCCGGAGGCGGCGAGGGCGCACTGATCGGCGGGCTTGTGGGCGGCGGCGGTGGAGCTGCAGGAAGCGCGTTTACCGGCAGCCACGATCTTTTGCTGCCTGTGGAAAGCATCCTTACCTTTGACCTGGACCACTCGGTCACCGTTCAGTAACATCCCTGCGGAGGGAGCCACGCGTTGAACTGCGTGACTCCTTCCGCATTCTGTCTCTACAGAAGAGTGGTGACAGGCTTCCAGTCTTTGCCTTGCGATTCCGCGACGGGCTGGCACGTCAGCATTCCTTCCAACGTATTCACGCCATCCTGCAGTCCGCTGTCGGACCGGATCGCCGCCTTGGCTCCCAGCTTCGCCAACCGCAGAACATAAGGAAACGTTGCGTTGGTCAGGGCGAGCGTGGAAGTATTCGGTACGGCTGCGGGCATATTGGTCACGCAGTAATGCACCACGTCGTCCACTACGTAGGAAGGATCGCTGTGGGTCGTGGGCCGCGCCGTCTCAATGCACCCGCCCTGGTCAATGGCAACGTCTACAATGACTGCGCCCTTTTTCATTCTGGACACCATTTCGCGAGTGACAATCTTGGGAGCCGCCGCGCCAGGAATCAGTACTCCCCCGATGACGAGATCAGCCTCGCGAGTGGCATGCCCTACGTTGTAGGAATTGGACGCCAGCGTGTGGACCCGGCCATTGAAGATGTCGTCCAGTTCGCGCAGACGGTTCAGATTCAAATCGACCAGCGTGACTTTGGCGCCCATCCCCATCGCAACCTTGGCCGCGTTGGTTCCGACAATTCCGCCACCGATGATGCAGACATTCCCTGGAGGAACCCCCGGAACACCGCCCAGGAGCACGCCGCGTCCGCCTTTTTCTTTTTCCAGATAGGCCGCTCCCACCTGCACCGACATCCGGCCTGCGACTTCCGACATCGGCGTCAACAGTGGCAGCGCTCCCGCTTTGTCGCGTATGGTTTCATATGCGATGCCGGTTACTTTCTTCTCCAGCAGCTTAGCCGTCAGCGCAGGCAGCGGCGCAAGATGCAAATAGGTGAACAGCACCAGGCCTTCGCGGAAATGCCCGTATTCTTTTTCCACGGGCTCTTTCACCTTGACGATCATGTCGGCCAATCGCCAGACGTCGTACGCGGAGCCGGCAATCTCCGCCCCAGCGGATTGGTACTCGTCGTCAGGCATCGCCGACAGCTCGCCGGCTCTGGTTTCGACAAGCACTTTGTGGCCGGCTTCCACCAGCGCCTTGACACCTGCCGGCGTCACACCGACGCGGCTCTCGTGATCTTTCACTTCCTTCGGAACACCAATAATCATTCTTACTTCCTTCTTGTTGGTCGGGTGCTTGCAGCAGACGTCATTCCCCGGTGTCGATCTGTGCACGCTGTAGTTTATCGGAGTAGTCCACGTAGACAGCCTTCCACGTGGTGTAGAAGTCGAGGGCCCCGGTGCCGCCTTCGCGATGCCCGTTGCCGGTTTGCTTGACACCGCCAAAAGGCAGGTGAACTTCCGCGCCAATTGTCGGCGCATTGACATAGGTGATGCCCGCTTCCAGGTCGCGCATGGCGCGATACGCCCGGTTCACATCACGGGTGTAAATGGAAGTTGAAAGGCCGTAAGAAATGCCGTTGGCGATTCCGATAGCTTCCTCAAAGGACGAGAATTGCAGCAGCGCGACGACCGGGCCGAAGACTTCTTCCTGCGCGATGCGCATGGACGGCTTGACCCCGGAAAAAATAGTTGGCGCAAAGAAATGGCCGTTGCTGTGCGCTCGCCCCTTCAGCCGCTTGCCGCCCGTCAGCAGATTCGCTCCCTCTGCCAGCGCGATTGCCACGTAGCGCTCGGTGGTGTCAATCTGCTGCGCATTCACCTGCGGTCCTACCTGGACGCCCTTGACCAGCCCGTTGCCCACGCGGAGCCGCTCCGTCCGCTCCACCAGCATGGCGGTAAACTGCTTCGCAATTTTTTTGTGCAGCAGAATGCGGCTGGTTGCCGTGCAGCGCTGGCCAGTTGTACCAAAAGCTCCCCAAAGCGCGCCTTCAATGGCGAGCTCCAGGTTGGCGTCGTCCATCAGGATCATGGCGTTCTTGCCGCCCATTTCCAGCGAGCACGGCTTGAAGTTTGCAGCCGCGGTCTGGCCAACCATGCGGCCGACCTCGCTGGAGCCGGTAAAACTGATGGCGTCCACATCCGGATGTTCCACCAGCGGCGCGCCAGCCTCCGGTCCAAAGCCGGTGACAATGTTGGCCACACCCGGCGGCAGACCGGCGTCCATTAACGTTTGCACCAGGTTATAGGTGGACAGCGGCGTGTCCTCCGCTGGTTTGATCACACACGTATTGCCGCACACCAGAGCGGGAAACAGCTTCCATGACGGGATCGCCATCGGGAAGTTCCATGGTGTGATCATGCCGCAGACACCCACCGGCATCCGTACGCTCATGGCAAATTTGTTCTGTAACTCCGATGGAGTGGTCTGACCGAAGAGTCTGCGGCCCTCGCCGGCCATATAAAAAGCTGTGTCCATGGCCTCCTGGACGTCGCCGCGCGTCTCTTCCAGCACCTTGCCCATTTCGCGTGTCATGTCCTGCGCATACTCTTCCTTGCGCTGGCCCAGCAGCTCACCGGCGCGGTACAGGATTTCCGCCCGTTTTGGCGCCGGTGTCAGGCGCCAGGTCTGGAAGGCGAGCCGGGCAGCCTCGACAGCATCCTTCACATCCTCAGCCGCGGAAGCAGGAAAAGTTCCCACCAGATCTGAGGAATCGGCAGGATTCCGGTTCTCGAACGACTTTCCCGAACGGGCCGCCACCCACCTGCCGCCAATCAGATTCTTATGTTGCGCTTTCTTCGTTTTCCCGTCTGGCATGGTTTCAACCCTGGCTCGCTTCCTTCCAACAAAGCTCGAACGAATGAGAATACCCTAAAGTCGGGCTTTTAGACTCTGGCCAGACCGCGAATACCTTGCGATGTACCCTTTTGATATTTCCTCGCGCGATAAATCCCGCTTGCAAGGCGCACATGGCCTTACAATTGGAGTCATTAGAATCCCCCAAAAAGGTACTTCAAGGCTGCATGTCCTCTAACGGTTATCACTCTCGTTCTTCGCGCAGCCACAATCTGCGCTCGCTGTTCAGCCTCTTCTCCAGCGATCTCGCCATCGATCTTGGGACTGCGAACACGCTGGTCTTCGCCGCGGGCAAAGGCATTGTGGTCAACGAGCCTTCCATCGTGGCGCTCAACAAGAACACGGGCGAAGTGGAAGCGGTCGGCAAAGAGGCCAAGGAGATGCTCGGCCGCACCCCCGGCAATATCGTCGCCATTCGGCCTATGAAAGACGGTGTGATCGCCGACTTCAAAGTCACGGAAAAAATGCTGAACTACTTCATCCAGAAGGCGCATGGGCGCAAGATGCTCGTACACCCGCGGATTGTGATCGGCGTGCCGTCTGAAATTACCCAGGTGGAAAAGCGTGCTGTGGAAGATTCCGCCTATCGCGCCAAGGCCAGCGAGGTCTACCTGGTGGAGCAGGCCATGGTCGCGGCAGTCGGCGCAGGACTTCCCATCACGGAGCCCGGCGGAAACATGGTCGTCGACATCGGCGGCGGAACAACGGACATCGCGGTCATCTCACTCTCCGGAATTGTGTACTCGCGTTCTGTACGCATGGCCGGCAACCAGATGGACGAAGCGATCATGAATTACCTGAAGCGCAAGTACAACCTGCTGATCGGGGAGCGCACAGGCGAACACATCAAGATGGAGCTTGGCTCGGCGTACCCGCTCGACCGGCCCGTGACCATGGAAATCAAAGGCCGCAACCTGATAGAAGGCGTGCCAAAAACGATCACCATCGACGACAGCGAAATCCGCGAATCGCTGGCCGAGTGCATCAGCACCATCATGAATGCAATTCGCGTCGCACTGGAACGCACCCCTCCAGAGCTCTCCGCAGACATCAGCGATCGTGGCATTGTGCTGACAGGCGGCGGGGCACTCATCAAGAATTTGGACAAGCGCATCCGGGAAGAGACAGGGTTGCCCGTTTCCGTGGCTGATGATCCGTTGGCCTCAGTCGTGCTCGGCACCGGGAAGATGCTGTCCGACTTTCGTCTGCTGCGCAAAATCAAGATTGACTGATCGGGATTCGCCAAGTCCCCCATGGAATCCTTTCTCAGCCGGTACCGTAATCCCCTGGTTTTGCTGGCCGTGGTGCTGGCGCAGATGGTGCTGATCGCGGTGCAGGTGCGCAGGCCCGTGAAAGGCACCGATGGACGCCAGACCCGGCTGGCTCGCTACGGAGTTGTGTCGGTCATTTCACCTGTAGAGCGCGCATTTCTATTTACCGGGCACGGGATTGTGAATTCCTGGCATGACTACCTCGACCTTCGTCAGGTCCGTGCGCAGAACCGGGAGTTGCAGGCGGAACTGAGCCGGATACGCGTGGAAGAAGCCTCGCTGGCCGAAGACGCGCGGCAGAATGGACGATTGCAGAAGCTGTTCGCGTTCCAGCAGCACTACGTTGCCAGTACCGTCGCCGCGCACGTGATCGGTACCAGCGGGACTGATCTCTCCCGTGTCCTCTATCTTGACAAAGGCTCCGCAGACGGTCTTCGCACCGATATGCCGGTCATTACGCCGGATGGAGTGGTGGGCAAACTTCGGGACGTGTTCCCCCACAGCTCGCAATTACTGGAGATCAATGATCCGACCAGTGGACTGGGCGTGATCCTGACCGAAAGCCGGTTGCGTGGAATCCTTCGCGGCACCGCGTCGGGACAGACGGAGATCATCGATATTCTGCCGGATGAACACATTCGCCCCGGAGAACCGCTCGTGACCAGCGGCGGCGATGAGATTTTCCCCAGAGGACTTCCCGTCGGCACGGTCGATCGGGTCATTAACGACCCGGCACGCAATCCCTACGTCGCGATCCTGATCCGTCCCGCCGTGAACCTGTCGAGGCTGGATGAAGTTCTTGTCATCACACAGACCTCCGATACTATCCCCACGACCATGCAGCAGGACATGGCCACGAGCGAACAGAAAGCTGCGGACATTTTGGCGCAGAGGCTGCCCGGCGCAATTGCGCCCCCAGCCACCGGGCCGGATGGAAAGGCACAGCCTCCGGTCGATGTGAATGCCCCTCCTCCGCCCGTCCGCCCGCCTGCATCCCTGCATCCTGACCGATATACGCCCGGAGCAACACCGCCGGCCGCGCAGTTGACTCCCGGCGCTCCGTATTCGACGCAGACGTTTGCCCCGCCAACAGCGGCTTCGCCCGTTGCGCCAGCGAGTGAGGCCAAAGCAGGCTCCGCCGCAAAGAAAATTCCGGCTGAAAAGCGTTCCAGCACGCCTCCGGCGGGGACCGTGGAAATCCACACCAAGCCTAAACGCTCCGCTGCAGATTCCAACGGTGCGACCCCGGCTGAGGAACCCCGGAACTGACCATGGCGATGCAGAGTTCCCGCAGGGAGATGGAGGAGCATCACTTTTCGCTTTGGACGCTGATCGCGGTCCCATTGCTGAGCGTTTTTCTGCAGGCCTACCTGCCTCTCCGGTTTCCTCACTTCGGCCTGGTGGATTTGCCGGTGCTGGTGGTCATTTATTTCGCGGTATCGCGCCGCAGCCCCATTGCCGGCACCTTCTTCGGCCTGGTCATCGGGATCATCCAGGACGCATTGACGCACTTGCCTCTGGGCATTCACGGAATCATCAACTGCATCCTGGGATACCTCGCCGCCTCGATCGGATTGCGCATCGATGTGGACAACCCAGGCACGCGTCTGATGATGAATTTCGTCTTCATGCTGCTCGGCAGCGTTCTGCAGGTGCTCATCTTCCGGCGGCTGCTGGGAATGCACGTGGAATGGTTCTGGCTGCACGAGCTCATCCGCGCAGTCGTCAATGCGCTCATCGGTGTAATTCTCTTTGCCCTTCTCGACCGCCTGCGCCAGAGAGAATGAGCTCCTGCGCAACGGAGAACCGCTTGCGATTGCGCAATGGCCAGCGGTAGCTCTTGATTTTTGCATCTGACCCTCTATTCGATTCACGAATCCGTTTCCCGGGAGTATTCTGAAGGCACAAAATCAATCCAAATGGCTGGCGATTACAACAAGGATGAAAAAGTTCCGGCGATCAAGCTGACTGCGATGCAATACCTGGTCGCGTTCATCCTGATGATTCTGGTCTCCGGTCTTTGGCGTCTGCAAGTGCTTGGCGTGCAGAACTACCGCGCGCTTGCGCAGGCGAATCGAATTCGTAAGGTGCCGATCCTGGCGCCTCGCGGCAAACTCTACGACCGGTATGGACGGCTGCTCGTCGACAATTATCCGTCGGTCACCTGTTTCCTGGTACCGGAACAGGCGCGCAATCTTGAGAGTGACATTCCGCTGATCGCGGAAGGATTGCACATGACTCCGGAGCAGCTGCGCGCCGTATTGCTGCGCTACAGTCACCGTCCAAAATATCAGCCCATTCCCCTGCAACTGGACATTACCCCGGACGAGCAGGCCTTTATCGCCGCCCATACCAATGAGCTTCCTGAGTTGGAGACGATTGAAGAACAGCGCCGCCTTTACCCGAGCAACGGCTTTGCCGCGCACCTGATCGGCTATGTCGGCGAAGTGTCGGAAGACATGCTTGACGATCCGCGGTACGCGTTCTACCAGCCGGGGGACATGGTCGGACGCTCCGGGGTCGAGGAATCCTACGATCCCATTCTGCGCGGGCAGGACGGCTCGCGAGATGTGATCGTGGATAGCCACGGACGCGAGCTGGGATCGCTGGGCATCGAGCCAGCCGTTCCGGGGAAATCCTTGAAGCTGACCATCGACCTTGATGTGCAGGAAGCTGCGGAGAAGGCGCTCGGCCCGCGTAACGGGGCCATTGTGGCGATCGATCCCCATACCGGAGAAGTGCTGGCCATGGTCAGCCGCCCTACCTTCGATCCCAACCAGTTCGCGATTCGCATTCACCGCAATGAATGGAACAAATTGATCACCGATCCCGAGCATCCCTTGCTGGACAAAGCAATCCAGGCCCAGCTTGCGCCGGGGTCAACCTTTAAGCTCATTGAAGCAGTTGCCGGATTGCAGGAGGGCATCGCGCAAAACACGAGCGTGGACTGCCACGGCGGCGCCAGCTTCTATGGGCGTTACTTCAAGTGCTGGATTGCGGCGCGCCACCAGGGCCATGGCATTACGGACATCAGCAAAGGCATTTATCAGTCCTGCGACGTCTACTTCTACACGCTCGCGGAGAAGATGGGCATCGACAAAATCGCCAAATGGGCGCACAGGTTCGGCCTTGGCGAAAAAACCGGCGTGGACCTGCCAAATGAGGCAGCCGGAATTGTGCCGTCGCCCGAGTGGAAGATGCGCAATTACCACCAGAAATGGTTCGCCGGAGAGACGATCTCGGTCGGCATTGGCCAGGGCGCGTTGGCCGTAACGCCCCTGCAACTGGCGCGAGCCATCGGCGGGCTGGCCTCTGGAGGTGTGTTGAAGCGGCCCCACGTCGTCTTCCCGGACCAGATTCCGCCGGACTTGAAGCAGTACTATCAGGAGCAATTTCCCGGATCCGGAGACGCAACGGTTCACATCGATCCAGCCAACTGGGAAATCGTCACTGACGCCATGGCGCAGGTGACTACATTTGCGGGAACGGCAGGCATGGCGCAGTTGAACGGCATTGATTTCGCGGGTAAGACCGGGACCGCCCAGATTGTCAGCAATGCCTACAAGGCCGGAGCCGGGGGCGGAAAAAAGTTGAGCGATACGGCCTGGTTTGTCGGAGTTTCGCCGCGCCGCAACCCCGACATCGCGGTGGTGGTGTTGTGGCAGAACGGCAGCGAGGGCTATTTCAGCGCGCGCCTGGCTGCCCAGGTGATCGAGGCATACGTTAACAAACAGCGGCGGAATGCGAACAATCTTCCGCTGATCGTGGACAAAGCACCTCTCGCGCAACCCGCGGGAGCAAAGCCCGCTACCGCTGTAAAGCCGACCGCGATCGAAGTTCCGGCTTCCGCCAAGGGGGTCCGGAAGGTCGCGGAACTGCGGAATTCCCCATTGTCGCCTGCCACCCATACAGTAGGATGGAAGGCAACCCACTGACCCATGCGACGTTTTCTCTCCTATCGCGACTTTGACTGGACGCTGCTCTCCTTCGTAGTCGCGCTGTCGGTGATCAGCGTTTTTGAGATCTACAGCGCCACCCTGCACACCAAGTTTGTGAATTTCGACCAGAAGCAGATTCTCTGGCTGATCGGCGGCTTTGTCAGCATGTTTGTGTTGTCTTTGATCGACTATCACATCCTGCTCGACATCGCGGTTTGGGCCTACGGCATCTGCGTCATTTCTCTGGTTGCAGTGCTGGCGGTGGGGACGAAGGTTCTGGGCGCGCGGCGATGGATCCATTTGCCGGGCGGCATTCATTTTCAGCCTTCGGAATGGGTCAAGCTGATCCTGATTGTCACGCTGGCGCGATACTTCACCAACCTGGGCGGCCGGGACCTGACATGGAGAGACATCTTCAAAGCCATGGCAATGGTCGGATTGCCGATGCTGCTTGTCCTGAAGCAGCCGGACCTTGGAACGGCGCTCACCTATTCTCCCGTGCTTCTTTGTGGGCTTTTTCTGGGTGGCATCAGTTTTCGCCAGGCGGCCATCCTTTTTCTCGCAGCATCCCTGGCCATTGTTCCTGCCTGGTACAAGGTGCTGAAACCTTACCAGAAGCAGCGGCTTACCAGTTTCATGCAGCCGGACAACGATCCGCGGGGCAGCGGCTATCAAATTCGGCAGTCGCTGATCGCTGTCGGCTCGGGCGGCATCTGGGGTCAGGGCGCGACACACGGGACGCAAACGCAGGGGGATTTCCTGCCGATCCCCTACACTGACTTCATCTTTGCCGCGTTTTGCGAGGAGCATGGTCTGGTCGGGGCCATCTTCGTGCTGCTGTTATACTTCTTGTTGTTGATGCGTTTGGTGCAAAACGCACAAACTGCCGCCGACCTTCCCGGCACATTGATTATTATGGGGGTCGTGGCCGTTCTGATTTTTCAGATCGCGGTCAATGTGGGTATGGTCATCGGTTTTATGCCGGTCACCGGAATTCCTTTACCCTTAATGAGTTATGGCGGCTCCTCGGTGCTCTTCACGTTTTTGGCCCTAGGCATCGTGATGAACATTCGTATGAGCCGTTTTGTAAATTAGTTCGGTTTGGTGAAGGTGTAGTTCGCACAGGTCTATACCGTCATCCTGAGCAAAAGCCAGGTCCAGGCACGTTGCGATCAGCACAAGCGCCCGGTTCTTCGCTCCTGCCGGAATGACGACGGATTTTCAGCGCGTCCGCGACCCAAGGGTCCGGCTCGCTGCCAGAAATTTCCCTTGGTCCGGCAGGTTTCAAATGCGGCCAGGTAGAGTTGGATCGAATGAACGCAACGAACTCCGCACGCAGACTGGAAACGGCCCCACCCCTATGCGGGGAAGCAGTGGCCACAAAGTCCGCACGCAATGTTGCTCCACGTCGCAGCCAGGATTCTTCGCTTCCATTGCCATCCCGCTCTCGCGGGCGCATCGTCGTTTATTGGCCTAAAGCAGGTTTCCCACCCGCAACGTTTTCCGCAGCATCGATCGTTCGACTCGTCCTGACCCGGCACGCTGTCGCTTAGCGCGCAGGAACCTGCCTCACCCTCTGCCCCGATGCCGTTCGGCACGGGCTTTGAATGAGGCAGCATGACAAAAGAAATCTATATTTCCAGCACTCCGCATGAGACCCGGCTGGCAGTTGTCGAAGATGAGCAGCTTGCGGAAATCTACTACGAACGCGAAAACGAATACACGCTTGCGGGCTCTGTCTACAAAGGCAAGGTCACTCGAGTACTCCCCGGGATGCAATCGGCTTTTGTCGACATCGGCCTGGAGCGGGATGCGTTTCTTTATGTGACCGATTTCGCCGAGGAAAGTGAAGACGGCGAAGAATACGTTGCGCTGACGCCCGGTCAGCCTTCCGGCCGTCCCACACCTGCCGGCGGTTCGAACGGTCATCCGCCGGAACCGGCACCAAGCGATTCTCAGCGCGTCCAGCAAGGGGCGGCTCCCACACGCCGCGATGACGCGAACGCAGGGTCTCCGCGCCCGTCGTCCGAGGCAACCGGTTCTCCAGCGCAAGGAGAACCCGGCACCGGCTCCAAGCGCTGGCGTGGACGCCGTGGCCGCAGGCGCGGTCGCAGCAATGGCGCGCCGCAGAATGTGCCAGGCAGGCCAGCGGAACAAAGCGAGGAACCCACGGGTTTCCCGCATCAGGAATCCGATTTGTCTGTGCCTGAATCGGCGGAATTCGAACCGCATTCGGAACACCATGAGCAGTCCGAATTTCCTTCCAACCAGGCGGAATCCCAGCACTTGGAACGGCCGGGTGCGACGGCGCGGCAGCATCTGGAAGCCTCGCCTCAGCTATCCGCGCTGGTATTGCCCGGAGAGTCGATCTCAAAATATCGGAGCGGGTCCTCCGGCGCTCAAGCGCCCGCAGGAGGGGTTGCGACCGCGGCGACAACTGGCCCGGTCTCGAACTACCAGCCGCCCACAATGGTGACCGGCGCCCTGGCCTGGGACGGCAGCGACGTTTTGCCGGGCGAATCGCTCTCCCGATACAAAAACAAAGCCGCGCGGGAATCGGAACACCAGGGGCAGCCCGAGAGTCCCTCTCCGTCAGACTCAACTCCTGCCTCGATGCAGGCGGAAGCAGGCCCAGTTGGCAGCCAGGACAGCCCGGCTACCCCCGCAGCCGAGGGAAATGCCTCGGACGCTGTGCCCGCTGGCCAGAACATTGCGGATTCCTCCCCGACGCATGCGGACTCGGCGGAGCCCAACGCGACGTCTACTGTTTCC
Organism: Acidobacteriaceae bacterium; assembly: GCA_027323885.1. Classification (GTDB taxonomy): domain Bacteria; phylum Acidobacteriota; class Terriglobia; order Terriglobales; family Acidobacteriaceae; genus JAKAAZ01. The sequence goes on along the minus strand of DAHVZT010000060.1, from coordinate 3,991 downwards.
GCAGCGCAGGAGCAAGCCGCACTCAGCCCGCAGGTCGCGGAGGATTTGCCGCCGCAGTCCCGAACCGAGGAAGATCACGCTCCAGAGCAGCCGGAGGAATTTGAGCCAGCCGAAGGTTCCGCTTCCTACCGCGTCGATCCTTCCGCGCCAAGCGCCTACCGGCAGACTATTCTCCCCGAGTCACCGCTGACCGAGCCGGACCGTCCGTTGCACTCTCTGGAAGAAAGCTATCCCGTTACCGCGCCGGACCAGCCTGAGCACAGCGCGGCCGCCCTGGAATCCAATCCTGAGCGTCCATCCGAGCCGAACGTGATTTCCGAGCCGTTCCTGGGCGAGGCCGTCTCGATCACTCCCCATCGCGCAGCTTCGAGCACTCCCGCAACGGAGAATCCTGAATCGCAATCGCCCGTCGCCCAGCATTCCGGGCCGGACGTCGCCGAAATCAATCCGACTGAGCCTGGGGAGCACAACGAATCCGTCGACTCCAACGAAGAGGAACACACTTCGCACGCGTTCGATCCAGGATTCGGCAATCTCGAAGAGGAGATGATCGACGAGGAGGAAGCGGAAGCCTTTGCCGCGCAGACACTCCTTGAGGAAACAGAATACGACGATCTGGTTGAAGAGACCATGGACGTGCAGATGGACAGCGGCCTTCTCAGCGAGTTGGTACGCGACCAGCACATCGACAAGCGCACGCGTTTTGTGGAACAGCCTGGCGGTGAGGGCCAAGGCGACCCAGCGATGCTGGAAGAGGACGAAGACCTTGACCTCGGAAACGAAAGCGAAGAGGAAACATCCGGAGATTCCTTTGCAGGCCTGGAGCTGGAGAGTATTTCAGACACTTCCTCCGAGGAAGAGGCTGATGAATCAATTCCGGCCCGCAGCGGACGCCCAGACACGCAACGCGGCCATCGCCGGGGGATGCGTGGGCAACAGCGGCCCGGTCAACGCGGAGATCGCGGACGGATGCGCCGGGCCACCGCCCAGACCTCCAACTTGCCCGCTATCACGGAGCTTCTCAAGCCGAATCAGGAAATCCTGGTCCAGATCGCGAAAGAGCCGATAGCGCGCAAAGGCGCCCGCATTACCAGCCATATCGCTCTTCCGGGCCGGTTTCTGGTCTTTATGCCAACCGTGAATCACGTGGGCGTTTCCCGCAAAATCTCTTCCGACGAAGAGCGGCAACGGCTGAAACGAATTTTGCTGAGCGAAAAAGGTGCTGCCTCTGGCGGCTTTATCGTCCGGACCGCTGCGGCCACCGCCAGTGAAGAAGACCTGCGCGCCGACATCCGGTTTCTGCTGACACTGTGGGCGGAGATGCGTCAGCGCGCGGAGAACTCCAAACCCCCGGCCTTGATTTACCACGACCTCAGCCTGGTGGAACGTGTATTGCGCGACCAGGTCACGGACAATTTCTCGGCGATCTGGGTGGACAGCGAGGCGGACTACGAGCGCGTTCTGCGTTTCCTGAACCGCTTTGAACCCTCTCTCGTGCGCCGCGTGAAGCTTTATACCAAAGAAACGCCGCTATTTGAGCAGTTCGGTATTCAGGAAGAAATCAACAAAGCACTGAAATCCAAAGTGTGGCTCAAGTCTGGCGGTTCCATCGTCATCAACCAGACAGAAGCGTTGGTGGCCATCGACATCAATACCGGAAAATATGTGGGTAAAACCGCCCGCCTGGAAGACACGATTCTTAAAACGAACCTGGATGCCATCCCGGAGATCGTGCGCCAGATTCGCCTCCGCGACCTGGGTGGCATCATCGTGATCGATTTCATCGACATGGATGAACGCAAGAACCGTAACAAAGTGATGCAGGCGCTGGAAGAAGAGCTGAAGTCGGACCGGGCCCCCTCGAAGGTCCTCCAGTTCAACGATTTTGGCCTCGTCGCAATCACGCGCAAGCGTGTCAAACAGTCGCTGGAACGCACTCTCTCAGTTCCCTGCTACGTCTGCAGCGGAACAGGGATGGTCAAAGGCCCAATCACCGTTTGCAACGAGATCTATATTGAACTGCGCAAAATGTATCGACAGTTCGACCGCCCGGATGTAATGCTTCGCGTCCATCCGGAAGTGGTAAAGCAGTTGAAGGCCTCCAATGGGCGCTGGCTGGCGGAAATGGAGGAAATGTCGGGCAAGACCATCATCGTGAAAAGCGATCCGGCTCTCCATCCCGAGCAATTCGACATCCACTGAACTTAGCGTGCGTACCGGGAGCAGGGTTTCGAAGCCACGCCGGGACTGCCGCCAGACGGCACAGGCCGGGCCAGCATCCAGGCGGCTTCTTCTTCTGCCGCCTGTATATTCGACATTACGAAAAACCGCAACTGCGGCAAAACGATCATCCACATGGTTCGTCTAACTGTACGCGCGGAAAACCAAGGATTCGCTTGCATCCGTCCGGAATGATTGCACTCTGCATGACGGCGTAAAACATGGATGGGCAGGGCCGCTAAAAATGGGCATCTTGCCCTTTGTGCGATGCATCCGATTTCAGTTGACGGGCCGAATGATAGCTAGACGGTGCCTAGCGACGAACAACAGAACTCGAGGACAGGGAAGGTTATGAAAATCTTAAAACCCAGTTTGCGCAGGGGCTTGAAATGGGCGGGTATTACCGCGTTGGCATTTGGTCTCCCTCTAACCGCGGCGATGCAAGCCCAGGACTCCTCGAACAACAACTATAATTACAACTACAACAACGCCAAAAAGCCCCGCTACAGCGGTAAAAGCTGGACCGATAGCCTTGTGCTGGAGGGCGGCGGAGGCGGCACAACCGGGGTGCAGAATACGCAGAACCTCGTCAATCCGGGATTCAACGTCCTGCTGGGCGCCGGCTATAAGTTCAATGACCGTTTGAGTCTGATTGGCGAGTGGAACTTCAATGATCTCGGAGTTCCGCACAGCCTGGCGAACGCTGTAGCTCAGGTGCCAGGGGGAAATGAGCACCTCTGGACCGCGACTCTTAATCCCAAATTCAACGTGATCCGCAAGGGCCGGTTCGATGGATATGCGATTGGTGGAGGAGGGTTCTCGCGCTCGCTGGTTTCCTTCACCAGGCCTGTTCTGGTGCCATGCGGCTATGGGTATGGCTACGGGTACGGCTTCGGGTATGGCGGAGCTTGCGCGGGCAACGTAACGGTTTCGCACCACTCCAGCAATCAGGCCGCATTGGACCTTGGGGGCGGCGCGGAATTTCGCTTCTCGCCTTATTCGCGCTACAAGCTTTTTATCGAAGCTCGTTATCTGAAAGCGATGACGCCCAAGAGCAATCTTCCTCCGGGGTACGACGCTTCAGTGGTTCCAGCTACAATCGGTATCCGCTGGTAACAGCTCTTCAACCTGAATCGTGTCTGACAGGAGCGCATCTTTCGAGGTGCGCTCTTTTTTGTTTGGGTGGGTGCCATTCAAAGTTGTAGAAGATTCTGCGGATCGGGCCAACCTGCTCCTGCCTCACTACGAAGTTTGCGGGCCACTCGCTGGCTGATGCGGAATGGTATCTGCTCTTCCCTCCCCAGTGTCAGCGTAATCCCCAGATAGAAGTCAAACCATCGCGATGGCCCGACTTTGATTTCCGACCATGGAATGAAAAGTGGTGGATGAGCGATTCGGAATAACAGTACGGGTGCGATGTACAGCCCAACAACATTTGCGCCCGCCTTCAGCGCACCATTGTAATGCGTACCCCACCGCATGGTTGCATAAAACCATCTACACATTCTGTCAGCGAAGTTCTCATCTGTCCGAAATTGTTTCGCAAGGACAGACCAGCCTCCAATCCAGCTAACGGCATATGAAATTAGAGTCCATAACGCAGCCAAGTAAATCGGAAAATAGCGAAGAATGATTGTATCCTGCTCCGGCGGCGCGACCATTACACGCCTACCGGAAACGGCTTGGGCGAGGATTCCTCTGTATTCACGCCCATCCGGAAACGCTCCAAGGTTCCCTGAAACAGACTCAGCAGGCCGGTGTACCAGTACCC
>DAHVZT010000034.1 GCA_027323885.1 Acidobacteriaceae bacterium | reverse complement strand
GCATGAAAAGAACACCAAAGCCCCGGAAGGAGCCACCACCGGTGTCGCTACTGGCGGGGTGATCGGGGGAACGCTGGGCGTGCTCGCCGGGATTGGCGCGCTGGCGATCCCTGGCGTCGGCCCACTGATCGCCGCGGGTCCGATTATGGCGGGATTGGCTGGCCTGGGCATCGGCGGGGCGGTCGGCGGAATGATCGGCGCACTTGTGGGCATGGGAATTCCCGAATACGAAGCCAAGCACTACGAGCGCCGCGTGAAGGACGGCGGTGTTCTGCTTTCGGCGCACTGTGGCAGTTCCGAGGAGATATCCAGGGCAAAAGACATTCTGAGGGCCACGGGCGCGGAAGACATCGCCTCGTCAGGCGAGAAGCCGGGAAGTCCTTCCAATTCGGAAAGGGATCGCGCTCGCATGGACCGGAAAATTTCCGCTCCCGTTTTCGCGCAGGAGCGAACCGTGCCTGAAAATCGAGAACTCGTGAACCGGCGCGATCACGATTGGGTCTCGTCCGGTAACGGGAACGTGGCGAACGATAGCACTCTGGAACCGCTTGTCCCTGTGCGCTCCGCCGCAGGCCCGGACCCTTTGGATCCGCTGGAGCCGGTCAGCGCCGATCGCCCAGGATCAACGATCCGCAACAAAGTTTATTAAGGCCAAAAGGATTGCACTACTGCGTGGACCCACGGCCGTTCAGCGGCCGTGGTCTTTTTCTTTGAATGGCCGCCACGGGGTGGCGGATGCCCGCGCCATCACCATCGGGCCGATCAGTTGGTCAGCAACGGTAGAGTCTGTTGGTTGTTGTACGAAAGATCCTCAACCACGACATCGTTGTTTCGCACCTGCAGAACTTTGTAACGGCGATCCACAATGTCTCCCTCTCCAGCAACGAACACATCTTCACCGTTCAGCAGAAAGACAAGCTTTCGGCCATTCTGCTGCGTGGCAAACCCATAGAACTTGAGATTGATGGGCGGGGGTGGCGGCGGACCTGCGTTTGCCGCGCCCCCTGGTCCGGTGCGAACCGGAGCAACGGGCTTCTCAATCGCCGAAACGGGTACCGGCGGCAGGGAATTTTTGGAGAAAATATTGCGGCTGGTCCCGGTGTACCGGGTATTCTCCGCCAGGGCCATCCGCTCCGGGTGCAACGTAGGGTCGAGTTCCGCCGGGCTGTCCAGACGCTGCGCCGCGGGTCCCGCTTCCCCATTGACCGCGATCGTTGTTTGCGAACCACCACGGATGGCGGGGAGATTCGACACCGCTGCAGGAACATCCGGCGAGGCAGGCCCACCGGCCATCGTCCAAACCAGATGCCCGATCGCCGTGAGTGCAATGGAAACCAGAACGCCAGCGATCAGGCGTTTCTTTTTATCCTCAGTGCCGAGACGAATGGCCATGGGTCAGCGCTGCTCCCTGGCAACGGTGGGAGGATTGGATGCACTGGCGGTCGCGACGGGAGCCGTTGCCGGGGTCCCATTCGCCCGCAAGAATGTGGTGAGCCTCATGCGAAGACTGACGATTCCATTTTGTTGCCCGCTAAGGGCAATTCCGTTGATGAGAAAAAAGATGTGATCACGTTCCAATCCATTGATGAAGCGGACCACGGGCGCATAATCTCCGCTTAGACTCGCATCCATTTGCACACGATAGGTACCCTCATCGAGTTTGCCCGGCGCGTATTGCACCCTGCCGAGCAGTACATTGTTCTTCACGGCCAAGGAGCCAAGCTCCGTCAATACCTCAGAGTACGAATCGGGAAACCGCTTGTGGTAAAAGGCGGTCTGGTCGGCATTGGCTCGAGCGATCTTTTTGGCGAGCCCCCGCAGAGGACGAGTCTTCAGTTGCATCATCCGGTACTCGGCTTCGCGCTCCTGCAGACGTGCCGCGTCTCCAGCCTCCGCCCGCTTCCACGCATACAGCAGACGCACACCCAGCACCAGGTTGAGCAGGCACAGCAGCACGAGCGCGGCATAATGCCAATGACGCGCCGTAATGCGGACATGGGTCCATCCGGGCCGGGCGAATGCGCCTGTTTTCAGCTTCATCGCTTACCCCCGCCCGCCGTCGCAGTCCCCGCCGCGTGACCGGCATGGGCAACCGGTGGTTGGTTTCGCAACTTTTGCTGCGAACGAACGGAAGATTTGGCCTTAGCCGGCGCCACGCGGGTACCCTGCGTACCAGACTTTTTCTGTTCCGCTTTCACATCCGTGGTGGCGAGATTTCCTGCATTGAATTCAGCCAGAATGTCGACATTGACCTCAGTGGTGGGCGACATTGTAGGCCGGAAGCCTACGCGGTTCTGGCCCTGCACCTGAGAACTCTCGGCCACGACGCGCGGGTTGAGAAAATGAGGCGATTTCTCCAGGTTCGCCACCAGTTGCACCGCTTTATCGCGCGGCCCGTTGACGCGCAGCCGCACCATGACGTGCCCATCCTTTGTCATTTGCGGGTCAATGCTGATCACCTGCACGCCCTGCGGCAAGACATGCTCAAGATCCATCAATGCGGTCGTCCAGGAAAAGGACTTTCGAGCAAATTCCTCATTGAGAAAGTCCGACCGGTTCAAGGTCGCGGCATTCACCGGCTCGCGCATCAAAGCCTGGTCGTATTGCCACTCACGTTGCAACGCCTCGGTTTTCAAAGTCCAGGCATGCACAGCGGCTTCAGCCCGCGCGGCCTTGTCTTCCGCGCCCCGCAGCATCATAAACAGGACGATCGCCAAAAATACCAGCGCCGCCGCAAGCAGCCGCAGGCGGATCAACAGCGGACGCAGTTCGAAAAACGGCCGGGAGGCGAGATTCAGTGTGATCCGCATCAGCCGCGCAGCGCTCCCACGATGCTGGTGAACCGGCTCGCCGTCATTTGCGCGGGTAGGCCGCCTCCAGCAAAGGAGTCGGAAGTGACCAGACTGCGTAAAGGAATTTCCCAGGCGCCATCGACTTCCAAGTGGCGCCGCAATACCTCTGGAGTTTCCAGACCCGCCACCCACACCTCCTGCAGGGGCGTGTGGAGCGTGTCCTCAAAATAGGCTGCCGCGACCAGGACCGCCTGCGCCATCTCTCCCGGCTCGATTTCCGTATGTTCCGCGCGGCGGTAGAGCAGAAGTTCTCCGTCCCGCGTGATCGCGGTGGTCATGGAATAGGCGCCTGTGTGTACCAGCAGGTGCGAGCCGGTTTCCGGCAACGCAGCCAGTGCGGCAAGAGTTGCTGGCAGCAGAATGCCGGGCTCACGTTCTGTACTGCGCACCAGGCCCTCAATCTCCGCTCTGACTTCCGCCGGCATTGCGGCGGCTATCACCTGCACCGGACCTGTGTTGCTGCCCGCAGCCGCAGGCCGCAGCAGCTGGTAAGAAACGGCCGCCGTATCCACATCAAAGGGCACCAGGCGCCGAAGGCGGAAGCGGACCAGAGGCAGCACTTCCTGCGGCCTTGCTGGCAACGTGTCAAAATCCAGAAGGAGCACACGCGTGCATGCGTCCGGCAATACGACAGTCCAGTCCCGCCCTTTGGGATCGACGGAATCCAGCGAACTCTTCAATGCGGACAAAACAGCCTCCGGGCTGCTGAATACCGGAGATGTCAATCCAGCCGTAATGGAGTTACGGAGCGGCGTGAAAACGGCCGTGCTCAGTGGAGCATCCATGGTCGGCGAGCTGGCGGCGAGAATTCCGTCAGGCGCGATTTCGCAGGCCCGTCGTGGGCGCACCGCTGTGTGCAGTGAAGTTGGAAAAAGGCGCATCTTGCTTTAGCTTACCTTGCCGCCTCTATGAATGTAACCTTGTTAATTTCCTTCAGGGTAGTCAAACCGAGCCGGACCCGCTGCAAGGCCGATTCCCGCAAAAACTGCATTCCCTCGTTCCGCGCTGCTTTGCGTACTTCGGACGCCGGCTTTTTCTCCAGAATGATTTCCCGGATTCGATCGTTCAATTCCAGCAGTTCATGGATCGCGGTTCTTCCACGGTATCCTGTGCCGCCGCATTCGATGCAGCCCGCGCCTTCGTAGAACGTGAAGTCAGACCATTCCTTGGCGTCTAAGCCGCTATTTTTCAATACTTCCGGATCATACTTCACGGGCCGCTTACAGTCTTCGCAGATCATTCTGACAAGCCGCTGAGCCAGGATGCAGTTCAACGCGGAGACGAAATTGTAGGGCTCAACTCCCATGTTGAGAAACCGTCCCAAAACATCCACCACATTGTTGGCGTGGACGGTCGTGAAGACGAGGTGGCCGGTGAGCGCGGAGTTGATGGCGATCTGCGCCGTTTCC
>DAHVZT010000026.1 GCA_027323885.1 Acidobacteriaceae bacterium | reverse complement strand
TGGAAATCGAAAAAACCGATTCCCACATTCCCTCCGCCTCGGCTACTGCTAAACTCATTCCAAATCAAAATACAAAAGGAGCCTTCCCCAGCACGATTACTCCCCACCCTTCAGGCTCATCCTTCGATTGGAAAAGACTCTGACGGGGTTCTCATCTCTCGGCCGCGGAACTTCAACTCGCGCTTTATGGTTTGGAGGCTACGATGGGCAACTCCACAAAGCTGGCATGGTCCGGCGAGTGGTAAATGCGCTGGGTCGCTTTTTTATAGTCTGCCGGGGCGGCGAAAAAGATGTTTGGCACAAACGTCTGCGGATTGCGGTCATAGAGAGGAAACCAACTGGACTGCACCTGCACCATGATGCGATGGCCGGGCAGGAATACATGGTCCGCCGTGGGCAGCGCAAACTTGTAAAGCAAAGGTACGTTCGGCGTAATCGCCTGCGGGTGCGACAGGCTTTTGCGGTACCGGCCGCGGAAAATATCCATGGAAATGGGAAGCTGGTAGCCGCCGAGCTCGGGCTCTTCCGCAACCTGGTCCGGATAGACGTCGATCAGTTTCACGACCCAGTCGCTATCTGTGCCGGAAGTGGAGGCGACGAGATGAGCGATCGGTTCGCCGGCAATTTTGACCGGCGACTTGAGAACATCCGAGGTGAAGGTGAGGACGTCCGTGCGCCCTGAGGACGGACGCTGGTCATCGACAAGCCACCGGACCCAGGAAAGATTCGGAGTGTACCCCATCGGTTCACTGGGACGGCTCCGGTACGGGACGGGTTTTGCAGGATCGGAGACATATTCGTCGAAAGGTTCGCCAGCGGACGGGGCGGTAAAGGCGAGCTTTCCCGCAGGCTCAAGGTAGAGAGGCGTGAGCTTGGGAGCGCAATCGTTCCTGCATCCTGAAGGCCAGGACGCAAGCTTTTGCCATTCATCGGTGCCCGTTTGAAACGCGTTGACGGGAGCGATCTTCAGGGGTGGTGGATCGTTTTGCAAGTAGTGCGCCAGAAACGGCGCGAGAAGGCGCGTGCGGAAATACAGCCCGGTATCACTGTGGAAGTCGATTGCGCCGAGCGACTCGGCAGTTTCAATTTCCTGCCCGTGGTGCCAGGGCCCGAGGACAAGAAAAAGTTTGTCGTGCTGCGGGTCTTTCGGCGCGAGCGCTTTATAAACTGCAATCGCGCCGTAAATGTCCTCCTGGTCCCAAAGGCTGGCCACCAGCATGGTTGGCACGGTAAAGGGTTGACCGGCGAGCACCTGATCGACAGCCTGCTCGCTCCAGAATTTGTCGTAGGCGGGATGCCCGGTGACCTTCTTCCAGAAGCCGATCTGGTCCATGCCGCGCTGCCTGCCCAGGTTTCCCGCCGATACCGCATTCATGTAAGTGTCGTAATCGTCATAGTTGCTGGTCAGCCAACGTGCGCTGTTGTCGCGCGTCCCAGTCTGCTCGTAGATGTAGGGCATGTTCTGCTCGCGGAACGCGCCGTTGTGAAACCAGTCGTCGCCGCGCCAGCCGTCGACCATGGGATTCATGGGGACCACACATTTGAGCGCCGGATGCGGATGCACCAGCGGAGTAAGCGCCAGGAATCCGTCATACGAAATGCCGAGAACGCCCACCTTGCCATTCGACTCCGGCAGGTTCTTTACCAGCCAGTCGATGGTGTCGTACGTGTCGGTGGACTCATCGACCGGCGTGGGATTGAGCGGGCCGCGGAAGGGCCGGTTCATCACGTAGTCGCCCTCGCTGCCGTATTTGCCGCGTATGTCCTGAACCACGCGGATATAACCTCCGTCGACAATGGTTTCCGTAGCGTTGTCGTAGCCCCAAAGCGTAGTCCCTAAATCGGTGCTGGGAGTGTTTGTCGTGAGTGCGGTGGCGCTGTACGGCGTCCGTGTAAGCAGAATCCCGGCGTGCTGCGCTCCATTCGGCACAAGGATGACGGTGTGCAGTTTGACCCCATCCCGCATGGGAATCATGACGTCCCGGCGCACATAGTTCATGCCATAGGTGGAAGGCTGAAGATGGGCCGGTGTCTCGCTTGGATAGTTCGGATAGAGCGGCGAAGTCTGAGCCTGGGCAACACCGAGCACGAGGAGCGCGGGCACAAGAGCCAGCGCCGGACGACTGAGGAGTCTGATAGAGGTCTTTAGCATGAGCAATCCACCTTGATGGAGAACAAATCGGAAAATCCGTCCTGATCATAGTAGCGTGACGGAAGCTGGAACAGCCCGTGAGTTCAGGTCTTTTGAGGAGACAATCGCTGTCGAGCGGAACTCCGAACGAGCGAAAGTGGGCATTTTCCGGTATTCTGGTAACTGTCCAGCCGGAGCGTTGGGAGGTGTAACTCTTTTGGCAGAAGTAAAGATTCAGGAAGGCGAACCGCTCGAGAATGCGCTGCGTCGCTTCAAGCGCAAGGTGCAGCAGGAAGACATCATCAAGGAAGTCAAGCGGCACTCCTACTACATGAAGCCAGGCGAGAAGATGCGCATGAAGCAGGCGCTGGCCCGTAAACGCAACCGTAAAAAAGCACGCAAGGAGCAGACCGACTAGCCCTGCGTAGAGTTAAAAAGAAGGCCGCCCCGCAGCGGTCTTCTTTTTTGCCATCTGAGCTTCAGTTCTGAAACGCAATGCTGATAGCCACCGGGTCCCCCTGCACATCAACCACATTGCAGAAAGTACGATCCCCCTGACGTTGAAATTCCACCGTGATGTGTGAGTCACCCACCCGGAAGTTCTCCATTCGCAGGAAGCCGAGAAATTTTGGCAGATGAGGATTGACAATGCTCAGTTGTCGTTTGGCTGCATCGGGGCGCAGGCCCAGCATCGCGGTCAAGATAAGAAGCGGCGATCCGGAAGCCCATGCCTGCGGGGAACATGAAACAGGATAATGAACGGGCTCATCGCGGTCCCGGCGCTGGATGCCGCAAAACAATTCAGGAAGCCTGTACGCTCGAAAGTGAACCGCCGCGTCATGAAGCGCGGTAAAAATCCGGGACGCTTCCTCGTACATGCCGTATTTGGCCATCCCATAGGCTATTAAGGAGTCATCGTGCGGCCACACGGAACCGCGATGATAGCTCATGGGATTGTAGGTGGGCTCATACTGCGAGAGCGTTCGTATACCCCAGCCCGAAAAGAGCCCGTGGTCCACGATCCGCTCGACGACCTGCCGGGCTCGCGCCTGCGGAATGGCGCAGGAAAACAGCAGGTGCCCTGGATTGGAAGCGATGACCTCCAATGGCTTTTTGTCGCGATCCAGCGCCATTGCATAGTAGGTTCGTTCCTCCATCCAGAACTTTGACTCGATGAGACTGCGGATTTTTTCGGAGCGCCGCGCAGCCTCGGCGGCCAATTTTTCATTCCCCAGCATCGTGAGCAGCGCAGCGGCGTCCGCCAACCCTCTAACCGCGTAACCCTGAACCTCAACGAGAGCGATGGGAGGTTGCGCGATGCGACCGTCAGCATGCATGTTGGCGTCACCGGAGTCTTTCCAGCCCTGGTTGAATAAGCCCGCGGGAGTTTTGCGGCAATACTCGACGAGGCCATCTCCATCCATATCCGCATAGGTGAGCAGCCACTCGACGGCCGATGCGAGCGGGGTCGCGAGTTCCCTGACGAGGTTCTGATCGCCGGTCCAGCGGTAATACTCGCTTAGAAGAATGAGGAACAGCGGCGTGGCATCCACCGACCCGTAGTTCAAGCCAAACGCAATCTCTCCTGTCGCGGTCATCTCGCCGGAGCGCATTTCATGCAGAATCTTTCCGGGCTCCTCGTCGCGATCTGCGCGGACTTCGCGGCCCTGGTGGGAGGCAAGAACCCGCAGGGTTCCTCGAGCCAGGGATGGATTCAGCACCAGGGATTGAAAAGACGCGATCAATGAGTCGCGACCGAAGATCGCGGCGAACCATGGCACTCCAGCGGCGACAGCCGTGCCGGCCTTATCCGGTATCTGCAGCGCATAGAAGTCCGCTGTCGAGGTCTCCAGCATGGTGTCGAAGATCTCGTCGTCGGAGCGGAAGCGAGTGCATTCGCTGAGCCAATGATCGAACTCGCCTCGCAGGCTGCGAAGCAACTCTCGCAGCTTATCCCGCTGAACCACTTGCGCCAGCGCCTCGCCTGAGTGCTCCGCAACGTCTTTGATCGCCCATAAGCCATTGCGCTGCGGCTCCGCGTGAGCATGGACCGTGGCGGCGATACGGGCTTTGCTCAATGGCTCAAGCTCAAGCTCCCATCGGGCGGTCTTGTTTTCTATGCTCGATGGGTTGGGAGAAAAGCATACAGTCGTCGAGCGGACGCATTGGTCCAGGCCCTCATAAACAAAGCTGATGCGATCCTCCGTGGTCACGGGAGCGTAGTACTGGCCGCTCTTCCCGCGCACGATGCCGCGCACCTGAAAAATGTCCATGAAGTCCGCGTCATAGGTGATCTCGATCAGCAGCTTTGCCCGCTCATAATGGAAATTCTCCAGGAAGATCACGTCATAGAGAACATCCTTTTGGAGCAATTGCTCGCGGTGAACATAAATGGTATTCACCGGAAGATCGAGCCCTTCGCCCTGCAGCGTGCCTTTGACAGTCGACTCGATGCGCGCAGCGTAGGCCCCCTCCGTGCTGGAGGATAGGACAACCGGCGGGTGTCCGTTGATTCGAAGTTCCATCTGACTTAAGTAGCGGGTGTCTTGGCAAAATAGCCCGACATGCGGGGCGCCGGGCGGCATCAGGTTGCCCTTATGGTTGGTGGTAAAGAAGGTTTTGCCTCGCACCAACGCCAGGATTCTGACATTTGAAAGATGCGGCTCCGCATAAGCGACCCGCGGCTCCACCGGTGGTGCAATCTTCTGGAGGACTGATTCCCTTGCTTTTGCGACGCCGGATTCTGGAGGGCTCATGCAGCTGTCCCTTTTTCAGCTTCGGAATTCATCCGCTTTGGACCCGCTTTCCGGTTCAGAATGGTCTGGTAAAGATCCACATACCGATCGACCATCAGTTCCACTGAGAATTTCCCTTCCGCGCAAGCGCGGACCGCGCTCGGCGTAAATGAGCTGGTGGTGATCGCCGAAGCCATTTCCTCGACCGAGGCGCAAAGTCTTCCGGACACTCCATCCAGAACAATCTCCGGAACCGCACCTGACCGAAACGCGAAGACCGGCGTTCCGCAGGCCATCGCCTCAATGAGAACGAGACCGAACGGCTCCTCCCACTGAATCGGAAACAGCATTCCCATGGAAGATCCAAGAAGCTGATTCTTTTCTTCCAGGCCGACCTCTCCGACGTATTCCACCATGTTTCCATCGAGATGGGGCTTCACCATGTTGTCGAAGTAACTCCTGAAAACCGGCTGGATTTCTCCTGCGATTTTCAGAGGAATTCCCGCTTTTTTCGCCGCCTCGATAGCAAGGTGTGGCGCTTTCATCGGGGCGATGCGACCCAAAAAGCATAGATAGTTCTCTTTTTTTGGCTGGAGACGATACTTGCGGAAGTCCAGACCATGGTGGATGGTGCGCATTTCGAGCGTGGGGTGGAGCGATGCCTGATGATGGCTGATCGCCGTGTAATGGATTTCCGGATGACGCTCGTAAAAGCTGGTCAATGCCTGTTCATAGGCATGATGGACCGTACATACGAAAGGAGCGGAAACGAATCTGGAAAAAGTGGCCGCTGACGCACTGTTGATGTGGATCAGATCGCAATCGCGTCCAGCATCATGGATCGACCACGCCACATGTTCCAGCTCTTTAAGGACGCCGGCGGTTTCCGTTGCGAGTGGCCATTCGGCCTTCGGGTAGCACCAGCGCTTTTCAGCCTGCACCGTGGATTCGCCATTGCAATACACAACAGCATCGATCCCTCTTCTTTCCAGGCCCTCGGCCAGATTGGATATAAACAACTCGGTCCCTCCGTAGCGTGAAGGAGGAATCGAAATAAAAGGAGAAGCGACCAAAGCAACGCGCATCCGGCACCTATTTGAAAGAAAAACAAAAGATTCTTCCTGATTGGATGCAAATCCTCGCCGTCAGGTGGACTGCCGGCGGCAGCGGCTGAACTGGAACCCGCCGCCGCTCGAAAGCGATTTCTCCGGATACGCCTGACATGCCGACACATCTGCTGCATCAAGCGCTCTCTCCATCCTGCGGAGCAAAGCGGAAAAGTGCTGCGTCGCTCGATCAGGTAACAAAGAAAATATTTGTTGACAGTCTGAACGGGGGATCACTATCGTTCTTTCAAACGATTTAACGAGCAGGGGCCGCAGTCTAAATCAACCGACAAACACCGGGGAAAGAAAGCATGATCGTGCGTACATTCGGAATGAAAACAATGCGTCAGCGCATTTTTCTGTGCGGATTGGCGCTTACGTTATGGATGGCTTTTCCGGCGATGCTCCTGAGCCAGGCAGGAAGAGGCGCAATCAACGGCTCCATCACGGATCAGACCGGCGCAATCGTTCCGGGAGCTACAGTCGTACTGGTCAACAAGGCTAACGGAGTGAAAGTTCACGCCACCACCAACTCCTCGGGCAACTATGCGTTCATTTCGCTCAATCCCGGTGTGTACAGCATCACGGCCACGGAAAAAGGCTTTGTCACCGTCGTACATGACAACATTTCCGTAAGCGTGGATCGGGCTACCACGGTCAATCTTACGCTGCAGGTTGGTAGCGTCAGCAACGTGGTCACTGTCAAAGGCTCAACTGGGCTCAATGAGTCAACCAATTCTACCGTGGGCCAATTGATCTCCTCGGCCACCATCGATCGCGTTCCCCTGCTCACCCGCGACGTTTACGATCTGGTGCAACTGAGTCCTGGGGTCACTCCGGCGAACGGCGCGGCCAACTCCTCCAGCTCTCAAGCGATTACCAGCATCACCAGCGGGCGCCCTGGAATCAACGTCTCCTCCTACACAATCAATGGCGCGGTTGAAGGTTCGGTTTACTACATGGTCGATGGCAGTCCGATTGGAGTGGCGGAGAATAACGCCGCCGCCATTCTCCCCGCCATGGTGATCCCCGAGGATGACATTCAAGAGACGCGGGTAGAAACCCAGAACACACCGGCGTCGTATCAGAGCGGAGCAGCTGGGGTCATCAGTCTGGCTACAAACTCCGGAGCAGACCATTTCCACGGGGATGTTTTTGGAGTGTTCCGGCCCGATATTCTGGCTGCGAACGAATACTTCAACAAACAAAGCCAGCTTGCCAGCGGATTGCCGAACACGCCTCCGACCTTCCACCGGTACCAGGAAGGGGGGTCCATCGGCGGTCCCATTCTGCATAGCAAGCTCTTTTTCTTTGCGGATTATGAGGCGACTCAGCAGGCATTGTTCGATGGATCCAATACCTTCACGGTGCCGCCAAGCGCCGAGCGCAAGGGCGACTTCTCCGCGGATACCTTTACGATCTACAACCCCATGGTTCCGGACAAGGCGGATGGCACGCGCCAACCATTCGCGCACAATATCATCCGCAATCCCAATCCCATCGCACTCAAGTTCCTTTCTGAAATGCCGAAATGCAACAGGCCCAATCCTGCGACCTGTGATAGTGCGACAAACGGCGCGGTCAACAATTTCTACGTCCCCGGAGTCGATCCTTCATCTGCGCAGAAATTCGATATCCGCCTGGACCTGGAGAAGAGCGAGAAACAACATATTTTTGGGCGATTTTCCTTCGACCGGCTCAGCAGTGCTCTGGTCAACGCTTTCAACAACGCCTGGGACCCGTTTTACGCGCAGAATATTACCAACGGCCGTAACATCCTGCTGGCAGACGACTACACTTTCAACGCGAATACCGTTCTGCAACTGCGCTACTCTTTCACTCGCCATTACGAAAATCAGGGAGGAGATCCCCAGCAGAGCAAATATGACAACCTCACGAGCCTGGATTTCCCGCCGCCTTGGCCGCGCAGGAGAACTACAAGACGCTGCCCTATGTACTGTTCAACGACGTAGGCGGCGGGGTGGGCGGCACCGCGAATTACAACACATTCATCTATGCCAGCGAAAACAGCGACTATAGCGCCAGTGTGACCAGGGTGCAGGGCAAGCACGAGATCAGTGCGGGCTTCGAGTACATGCAGCGCTTTCTCAACGTGGGGCAACCGCCTGCACCATCCGGGGCCTATTACTTTGACGTCAGCGCTACCGATCAGTCCGTAGCAAGCGGGGCCGGTGGCAGCGACTTTGCGTCCTTCCTCGTCGGGATGGGCACGCCGCCAGGGACCGAGAGCGTCAACTTCACGAAAGATTTGTTCGCTGCGGAGTCAAGCCCCTATTACGGCAGCTTTGTTCAAGACGTCTACCATCCGGCGAAGAACATGACGATCACTGCCGGGCTGCGATGGGACGTCTTTGGCGGACGCAATGAGCGCCACAACCGTCTGGAGTACTTCAATCCCGATATCACTGCGAAAGCAAACGGCGTTCCGTTCACAGGTGCGGAGATTTATGTCAACGGGCATAACCGTTCGCCGTTTGCCACGAATCTTGGTAATTTCGGCCCCCGTTTGGGATTTGCCTGGCAGCCAACCAGCCGCCTGGTAATGAACGGCGGGGCCGGGATCTATTACGGTCCAAGTCCCGAGATGGTAGCGAGCGCGCTGCAGGACAGCGATGGCTTTTCCTCGACAACGAACTGGAACGCCACCTGCTACAACAACGACGGCAATACGGTGTACAACGGCACTTCAGGCTGCGCAGGAGCGGCTCCTGGAAGCCCCGCTCCAAGCGATACCGGGATCTATTCGCTGAGCAATCCATTTCCCAATGGCGTTGTGCCAGTATTTACCACTCCGCCGCCGGGCCTGGCCAACAATCTAGGGACCACGTTGAACACCGTGCTGCACCGTGAACGCACGCCCACTACCTACAACTACAACTTCAGCGTCGATTACCAGTTCCCGGATGAGGTCACCCTTGACGTGGGATATGTGGGCAGCCGCGGCCTATTTCTCCCATTCGCGTCGTTCGACGACAATACGCTCAGTATCCAAACCATCGAGAAATACGGAGCAGCGCTCTGCGTCGATACTTCCAATCCGGCGTGCCGGACTGTGAAAAATATCTGGGGTCCCATTCAACCGAGCACCAATGCCAACTACGGTTCCCCGACCGTTCCTCTTTGGGTAGCGCTGCAGCGATTCCCGCAGTTTGGCAATGGGAACTATGGATCGGGCAACGGAGTGAATTTCAACGGCTATCCGGATGGGGACTCGGAATACAATTCCCTGCAGGCAAAGCTGGTGAAAAGGCTGTCACGTCACCTCACCACTTTAGGAGCCTTCACCTGGGCCAAACTCATTACAGATGATGCTCATCCTCCGCTGGGCTTTGTCGGCTCTCACGGAGGCGCGCCCCAGGATGTGAAGGATCTGCAGTTTGAACATGCCGTCAGTCCTCAGGACGTCAAATATCAATTCTCCGGCATGGCCTCCTACGATCTTCCGGTAGGACCGGGACGGGCTATTCCACTGGACCGTGTGGCCAATGTCGTCCTGGGTAGCTGGACTGTAAACGGCATTGTCTATCTGAGCACGGGAATTCCGATCGCCTCCCCGGTTGTGGGCGCACCGGTATCGTATTTCAACCAGCGCCCTAACCTGACCTGCGATCCCAGCAAAGGGGCCCCGCATACAGCGACTACGTGGTTCAATCCCCATTG
>DAHVZT010000025.1 GCA_027323885.1 Acidobacteriaceae bacterium | reverse complement strand
TGGAAATCGAAAAAACCGATTCCCACATTCCCTCCGCCTCGGCTA
Organism: Acidobacteriaceae bacterium; assembly: GCA_027323885.1. Classification (GTDB taxonomy): domain Bacteria; phylum Acidobacteriota; class Terriglobia; order Terriglobales; family Acidobacteriaceae; genus JAKAAZ01. The sequence goes on along the minus strand of DAHVZT010000025.1, from coordinate 2,990 downwards.
CTGCTAAACTCATTCCAAATCAAAATACAAAAGGAGCCTTCCCCAGCACGATTACTCCCCACCCTTCAGGCTCATCCTTCGATTGGAAAAGACTGGCCACAAAAGCATTCCATGACCGGCGGCGGCCTGCTCTCGCTGAGACATTCCCGAGGTGGGCGGACGGTCCGGCCATGCTGGGGGCATCTAAGCACCCAGAGAAATACCGGTCATCCAGAGAAATACCGGTTCGGAAGACCGATTTTCAGGAGAGACTTACAACGTCTGGCCACACCGGCATAGTCGCGGCAACCATTGGGTAGACTGTCAGAGCATCGACGCGTGACCTGGCGCAGGTCTGAGAAAGAGTGAGTGAGCTTCATGCAGCCCATCGAGCGGAAGACATCAGGAGCGGCCGGGGAGTTGAAGGATGCCGGGATCGCGGCGGAAACGGCGATTCCGCGCAACGGCAAGAATATGCGCGATTTCAAGGATCCGCTCCTGGTGCATTTTTCCCTCTTGCTCGGGACGCCCGTCGTGGACGCGGCGGGGCGGACGCTTGGGCGTCTGCGGGAGATTGCCATTACGCCCGGAGCGGTGGCTCCTGTTGTTTCAGAGATAGTCTGGGGCAGTAAGAAGAACCTGCAGGCAATCTCGCCCACGGGGCTGGCACACATGCCAAACGGAGAGTTGCGGCTGCGGGAGAACGCGGAACCCCGCCCGTTCAGCATGGCCGAGTCCGTGCTGCTGCTGGACCGCGACCTGATGGACCAGCAGATCATCGACGTTCATGGCAGGAAGGTGGTGCGCGTCAATGACGTGTCGCTGCTCTGGTTCTCCCATGACGCAGGCGCGGAACTGCGGATGCTGGAGGTGGAAGTCGGCACCCGTGGAGCGATGCGCCGCCTCCTGAAGGGACTGGCTCCCAAAAGCGTAATCGAGCGGATGGTGTCCCGAATCCCATCGAAGGTGATTCCATGGGATTTTGTGGATCTGATCGAAATCGATCCTGCCCGCCGCGTCCGCTTGAAGATTTCCCATGAGCGCCTGGCGCAGCTTCATCCTTCCGACATCGCAGACATTCTGGAGGAGCTGGCACCGGCGCAGCGGGAGGCCATCTTCAATTTGCTGGACGAGGAGGTGGCCGCCGAAGCACTCGAAGAAGTGGAGCCGAAGCTGCAAAAGCTACTGGTCGAATCACTGAACTACGAGCGTGCCGCGGACATTGTGGAGGAGATGGACCCCAGCGCCGCCGCCGACCTGCTTGGAGAACTCAACAAGGACCGCTCGGAAGCCATTCTTGAGGAGATGGAACCTGAGGAGCGCCAGGAGGTGAAGGAACTTCTGGAGTTCAGTGAACGGTCCGCCGCCGGGCGCATGACGACCAACTACATCGCCGTTCCGCTCGATGCGACGGTTGCGCAGGCGATCGACGCGTTGCGCAATTTTGACGATGATCCGGAGAACGTGACGGAAATCTATCTGGTCGACGGTGAAGGAATATTGCACGGTGTGGTTCCGCTGGCCAGGCTACTGATGGCGCTGCCGGATACTAAATTGAGCACGCTGAGTGAAGCCGGCTTTGTGAGTTGCCCGGAGGACATGCATGATAAACAGGTCGCGGAGTTGTTCGACCGGTACAACCTGTACGCCCTGCCGGTGGTGGACGAGCGGAAAAAGCTGGTCGGTGTCATCAATGCCGATCATGTGATTGCGTTTATGCGCCAGCAGGCGTAAGGCGAACATGCGTGAAATGGAGTTGTCTGCCGTCCTCCAGCCACTGCGGATCCTCTATATCGCGCCGATGAACTATGGCTGGTACGGACTCTATCGCCAGCGCAGCCTGGAGCGGCTGGGGCATACCGTCTTCCCGGTCGACATTATGCAGTATGAAGGCCGGGGAAACCCATGGATGGCGCGCCTGCGTTACCGGTTGCAGATTGGGAAAGTCGTCGACCAGATGAACGACGATGTGCTGGGCCTGGCACGGCAGCATCGCGTGGATGCCGTGTGGTTCGACAAACCGCTCTTCATTCGGGCCGCGACACTTCGAGCCTTGCGCGCCATGGGAATCGTAACCATCGATTACATGATCGACAATCCGTTTGGTCCGCGCCGCGATCCCGGATTTCGGCTCTACGTGCGCACGATTCCGGAGTACGACCTGCATGTGCAGCAGCGAGATGTGAGTGTCCAGGATTACCTGCAGCGCGGCGCACGGCGTGTGGTCAAGGTGCAGACTGCGTTTGAGCCCTCGGTGCATTTTCCTCCGCCCGCTGGATGGTCCGACGCCGAGCGGACGCGGGAGGTCTCGTTTATCGGAACCCCCTACGATCAGCGGCCCAGATTTCTAACGGAACTCTGGCAAACGTACAAACTGCCGGTCATCATCTCCGGCCCGCGGATATGGAGGCGCAAGCTGTCTTTCGCGGCATCGGCGGCCCTGTATCCTCGTGACGGGGAACTCTATGACGCGGAATATCGAGAAGGAGTTTGGCGGTCCAAAGTCAACCTGAGTTTTCTGACCCATGGCAATCAGGATGAATATGCGCACAAGAGCTTTGAGATCGCCGCTTGCGGAGGGTTCCTGCTCGCGGAGCGCTCACCGGGCCATAGTGAACGCTTTGTGGAAGATGAAGAGGCCGTGTTCTTTTCCGATATACAGGAATGCGCGGAAAAGATCCGGCGCTATTTGCCGGATGAGGCAGCGCGAAGGCGCATTGCGGCCGCCGGCCAGCGCCGGGCGGTGGCATCGGGATACGACAATGACACCCAACTCGGAAATGTTATGAAGGTGGTTCGGGAACTGCTGCCAGCCGTCCGTTCGGGGCGAACCCAATCATGATCTTCGACCTGGAGAAAGATCCTAGGGAGTGTTAACACTTAGCGAAGCGCCTCAACGATGAAGGCGAAGGATAGGAATCCGAGGAAGACTACATCAGCTTTTCGAAGCGGGAGAAGATTCGGCGGTAGCCCTTCATTCGGCGGAAGAGTCGTTCGATCTCATTGCGCTT
>DAHVZT010000024.1 GCA_027323885.1 Acidobacteriaceae bacterium | reverse complement strand
TGGAAATCGAAAAAACCGATTCCCACATTCCCTCCGCCTCGGCTACTGCTAAACTCATTCCAAATCAAAATACAAAAGGAGCCTTCCCCAGCACGATTACTCCCCACCCTTCAGGCTCATCCTTCGATTGGAAAAGACTGTACCGGGGCAGGATACTGCAATCGGCTACCACTGCCGAACGCCCAGGGTCCGCGGCGGGTCTCCGTAGCTAGCGTGAATGTGTTCCTTTTTGCTGCTGCTCCACCGTGGCGGCGACCCGCAGGATCGTAGCTTCGTCAAAATGCCTGCCCAGAATCTGCGCCCCGATCGGAAGGCCTTCCGATGAATGGCCACATGGGACCGAAATGCCGCAGATGCCCGCCAGGTTTGCCGTAACCGTGTAAATGTCCGCCAGATACATGGAGAGCGGATCGTCGGTCTTTTCCCCAAGCTTAAATGCCGGAGTGGGCGCGGTGGGCGTCAGGAGCGCATCCACTGAGGCAAATGCGCGCAAAAAGTCCTCGGTCAGCAAGGTTCGCACCTGCTGCGCCTTGCGATAGTACGCATCGTAATACCCGGCACTCAGGACATAGGTCCCCAGTAGAATGCGCCGCTTCACCTCTTTGCCAAAGCCTCTGTCGCGCGTCTTGCGATACATACTGCCGAGCGTCGCCGCGTCCTTTGCGCGCAGACCATAGCGCACACCATCGAAGCGCGCCAGATTGGCGCTGGCCTCTGCGGTGGCCAGCACATAGTACGTCGGTACGGCGTAGCGCGTATGCGGAAGTGAAATCTTGTGCAGCGTGCAACCCGCACTGCGCAGCGCGTCCGCTGCCTTTTCGACCGCCGCACGAACGTCGCGATCCAGGCCCTCCGCGAAATACTCCTCCGGTATTCCAATGCGGAGTCCTTTCACCGGATGCTCCAGCGCGCCGGCATAGTCAGGCACGGGCTGCATCGAGCTGGTTGCGTCAAGAGGATCGTGCCCGGCCAAGACTCCGAGCAGTGTGGCTGCGTCTGCCACGGTATGGGTGAACGGGCCGACGCGGTCCAGCGAAGAAGCAAACGCGATCAGGCCGTAGCGGGAAACCCTTCCATACGTGGGAAGCAGACCCACCACGCCGCAGAAAGACGCCGGCTGACGTATCGAACCGCCAGTGTCTGTGCCAAGCGTCGCTACTGCCATGTCCGCGGCGACAGCCGCAGCAGACCCGCCACTGGAGCCGCCCGGAACCCTGTCCAAAGCGCGCGGATTGTGTACCGGACCGTACGCTGAGTTCTCATTGGAGGAGCCCATGGCAAACTCATCGCAATTCAACTTACCCAGCAGTACGGCTCCGGCGGCCTCCAACCGCGCAACCGCCGTAGCGTCGTACGGAGGGCAATAGCCTTCCAGGATGCGTGATCCTGCCGTTGCCGGAACACCCTGCATCGTCAGGACATCCTTGATGCCGATGGGGACGCCTGCGAGCGGCGGCAGCGTCTCTCCGCGACTTCGCATATCATCGATCCCTTGGGCCTGCTGCAGCGCGCGCTCTTTGCAAAGCGCCAGCCACGCATTGATCTTCGGGTTTTCCGCTTCGATGGTGCGATAGCAGGATTCGGCGAGTCCAACAGCGGTGAGTTCTCCGCTGGTGATTGCGTGACGAACATCTTGAATACTGCGACGAACCGCGGATTGGGTATCTTTCAGGGTCATCATCCTCAATCATTCGGGCATTCAGATCAATTTAGGTGCCAACGTCCAGTACTTCGACGTGGGCGAGAGCGGCAAAGAGTGAGTTGTGCGTCAGCGCTCAATCACCTTCGGTACTTTGAAATACACGCCGTCGCTCTCTGGCGCCTGCGCCATTACGGCCTGACGATCCAGAGACGGCCTCGGCACGTCGGCGCGCAGCTCGCTGCCAAACCCCTGCGCGGTATCGTCCTGTGCCCCGGATGCAGCTTCCTTCACCTGCGCCATCGCTGCGACTCCCGTGGTATCGAGCTCGTTCAAGTGCGCCACATGGCCAAGAATGGAGTTGAGGTCGCGCAGCATTTCGGATTGCTCTTCCGCCGTCAATTCCAGGTGCGCCAGTTCCGCTACGCGCAAAACATCGTCCAGTGTGACCGTCGCCTGCGGCTTCCGGTCCGCAGATTCCAGGCCGCTCTCCGCGTGCTTGGCCAGATGCATATTCATGGACTCAGTATATCGACTGTTTTCGCGCAACCCGCTTTTACGAACTGGCCAAGGAGCAAGGAAAGATGCACAATGACGTAACAGATCCTCTCTCTGACACCAACGCCGTAGCAGCCCCTTGAAGGCCCGATCTAAGGCCATTTCCTCCAAAAACCTCTAAAAATAGGAGAAAACCGGCAAAACCCGAAGAAAACCTGTGCAAATGCCGCATTTTCCATTGACAAACGCTCCGGAAAGCCGCAAGGTAAACGGCGGAAGGGTTTCTGAAACCCGCATCAATCCTGTAGATTCTGCACTTTTTCCGTGCGGCGCTCAGGTGAGTGGCAAGGGACTTTTTTGAAGCCAAACCTGCAGTGGGATCACCACTGTCGAAAAAAGAACACGGAGGAACAAAAAACATGGCAACAGGTATGACGAAAACACAATTGGTCCGGCATATGGCCGAGAAGCTGGAACTCACCAACAAGCAGGTGGCAGGATTTTTCGATCTGCTGTCAGAAACCGCTATCAAGGAAACCAAGAAAACCGGCGTGTTCGTAATTCCAGGACTGGGTCGTCTGGTGAAGGCCGAGCGCAAGGCGCGCATGGGCCGCAATCCGCAGACAGGCGAAAGCATCAAAATCAAAGCCAAGACCGTAGTCAAGTTTCGCGTAGCTAAATCCGCCAAGGACGCCATCGCGCCGGTCAAGAAGTAAGCGCGAGGATCGGCACGGTTCTCCCCCCTTGTGTCACGCACCGGCAGCAGTGCCTCGCCTGTGTCCTGTTCGGTTCAGGGCACAGGCCGGCAGAAGCTGAGCGCCGGTCGAGCGGAAAAAAGTTTCAGCAAAGGCTACGCAAGGACGGTAGCTGAAGTCCCTGTACGATTACCGCCAGTCCGAGCGAAACGATCACGCCCTGCTCCAGGACCGTCAAATTGTAGCGGCCGGCGAACACGACGTAAGTGAGAGCAACTCCCCAAAAATAAATCTCCTTGAGAACTGCCCCCGGCCAGCGGCGAGTTACGCGCTCTACGGACTGGACTGGATTTGTGACTGCAGCGCTATCCCGATTTGCGGTGCGGATGAGGACGCCGGCCGCAACGGTTGCGAGAAGTACTGTAAGCAGCGCGCCGCCTGGTGGCATCAGAATGGACAACGCCAGAACGTGAAGCCACAGGCCGAGCTCCCGTGTTTGACACGCGATTTTCCGCCGGTGAAATACGGCTGCCCAGGTGCGCAGGATGGCAGCCAGGAAGGCCAGCAGAATCGCCGCTCCCATGACCGCGGTGCTGGAGTACGCGATCGGCAGGATACGATGGCGCGCCAGAGCACCGGCCAAAAACAGCCATGTAGTACCCGGATGCGCACCGCGCACGCGTTCCCACGGAGACCAGAAGCCCACAACGGCGATCAGCGCCAGCAACCAATAGCGCACACGAAATAACATTTCCGAGCTTCTCATTGCAATCGATACCTGCCTTGGTGATTCCCTTCTATTGCGGCGCAGCCACGCGGATGCGGCCGCGGCATGGGGGCTGCGGAAACGAGATTGGCAGGCCGAAACGATATCCCGCGTGTGAGACCAAACCGCAATCTATTCAATCGTGACAAGCACCTGAGCGGGCTGGACTGTATCGCCCGGCTGCACGGCGATACGAGTCACTGTGCCACTGCTCGGCGATTTAAGCTCGTTCTGCATCTTCATCGCTTCCATCACGAGCAAACCCTGGTGGGCAGCAACGGATTCTCCTGGATGGACGAGAACGCGAATAATGCGTCCCGGCATGGGGGCTTTTACAAGACGGGTTCCCGTCTGCGCTGCGCCAGTCCTGGAACGGGACCGCAACGAACGCGGGTCAGCGATTGTGTAAGGAATGCGCCGCGCCCCAAGCACCACCGCAGTCTCATCGCCGCGCGGGTCCGGCAGGGCGGTATAAGATCTTCCATCGATCAAAAGAGAGAGCACATCCCGCTGCACCCTGACCGCATCTGCCTCGATCTCCCGGCCATCCAGCATGACGCGCCAGCGCGTGTTCTCGGAGTTCCGGATGAGTTCGATCTCCCGTGTGCGCCCGTCAATGTCGATTTTGTATTTCAAAGGCGCATACCCTCCCGGCGCCCGGTGGCCTTCCAGGCATTCGCTGGCGCGGCATTGCCATTCTCCTTTGTCTCTGCTGCAATCTGCGACTGCTCGAAAATTGCGGCCGCAATCGTAGCGGCGTTTTCCGCATCGTTATCTCGCACGGCGCCACTTTCTAACGTGGACGTTGAGCTTTCCGCGAGCAAACGCTCCAGATAACCCGTGTCGATTTCAGCGGAGCGAAATCCGCGGTCGCTGAGAATGCGGCGAAACAGGTTCACGTTCGTGGCAATCCCGCCTACGTGGTATTCCTGCAGCGCGCGCAGCATACGTTCAATGGCCAATGCGCGTGTGGGCGCATACGCGATCAGCTTGGAAAGGATCGGATCGTAGTCGAGCGGAACCGTCCACCCTTCATAAATCCCGCAGTCTTCCCGGATGCCGGGCCCGGACGCCTGCAACAGCCTTGTAATCTTTCCTGGCGATGGCATAAATCCGTTTTCCGGATCTTCGGCGTAGATGCGGCACTCGATCGCATGGCCACGCAGCACGACGTCCTGCTGCGTGAAAGGCAGCGGGTCACCCTGCGCAATCTGAATCTGGAGATGAACAAGATCAAGCCCCGTGACCAGTTCGGTGACAGGATGCTCCACCTGCAAACGGGTGTTCATTTCCAGAAAATAAAAATTCCGCTCGGCGTCCACCAGGAATTCTGCCGTGCCCGCATTGGTATACCCGGCGGCCTGCGCCAGCCGGACAGCAGCGCTCCCCATACGTCTTCGCAGGGCCTCATCGACGGCGGCGGAGGGAGCCTCCTCCACCACCTTCTGGTGGCGGCGCTGGACGCTGCATTCACGTTCACCCAGGTACACGCAGTTGCCATGATGATCGGCAAGCAGTTGAATTTCAATATGGCGGGGCTGCTGAATCAGCTTCTCGATGTAGACCTCGCCGGATCCAAACGCGCGCTCCGCCTCGCTGGTCGCGTTTTCTAGGGCTCCGGCGAGCTCACTCTCTGAGGCTACGGCCCGCATTCCTTTTCCGCCTCCCCCGGCCGCTGCTTTCAGCATTACGGGGTAGCCCACATCGAGCGCCACCCGCTTTGCCTCCGCTAACGAGCCCAGGGCCTGCGTGGATCCGGGCACCCGTGGAAGGTCCGCGGCATCCGCAGTCTGCCGCGCCTTCGTTTTGGATCCAAGCATGCGCATTGCGCTGGAGGACGGGCCGATGAATCGTACGCCAGCCTGCTCGCAGGCGGCGGCGAACTCTGCATTCTCCGACAAAAAACCGTAGCCCGGGTGGATAGCGTCCGCTCCCGACTGGCGAGCAATTTCGAGAATCCGATCCGTGCGCAGATAAGACTCGGTCGCGGCCGATGGACCGAGCCGATAGGCTTCATCCGCGTAGCCTACATGGAGGCTTGCCCGATCCGCATCCGAGTAGACCGCCACAGACGAGAGACCGAGTTCACGGCACGCACGCAAAATGCGCAGCGCGATCTCTCCGCGGTTCGCGACCAGGACCTTTTGTATTTTTTTGTTCAAGCGACCAGTTTACTGGAGTTTGGCGCTGAGAGTCGCCCTGCCGCTTGATGCATGGACACAATTTAGCCAAGCGGAACACGATATTCTGGAACAAATCCTGAAAGGAACGGAAGGTGCATGTCTTTCTTGAGTTCTCCACGTCTGGTCTTCCGGACCTGGAGCGAATCCGATCTGCCTGACGCACTTTCTCTCTGGACTGACCCGGAGGTAAACCGCTTCCTGGGTGGTCCGATGTCGCCCGAAACTGTGCGTGAACGGCTGAACCTGGAGATGGACCGGCAGCGCAAACTCGGTCTTCAATACTGGCCAGTGTATCTGCGATCCAACGGCGCCTTCGCCGGATGCGCGGGTCTGCGCCCGTTTCACCATGAGGCGGGCGTGTACGAGATGGGAGTTCATATCGCGCGCCCGTATTGGAGCATGCAATTGGGAGAAGAGGCGGCTTGCGCCGTGATGGAGTATGCGTTTGGGACCCTTGGTGCAATGGCGCTCACCGCCGGTCACAACCCGAATCACCTGCACTCGAAAAGGTTAATTGAGCGCCTTGGATTCCGTTTCAGCCATACTGAACCGTGGGGCCCGCTCGGCACCGAAACACCATTCTATCGGCTGCACCGGCCACAGATGTCTCTACCGCAAGGAGAAAGGTCCAGATGAACACGTTGTGCGGATTTGCTGGAAATACATCAGGGCCGCCGAAGCGGCCCTGATGTTTGGATGAATGCACGCCCTCTGGTTCAATTTATTTCTGATCCAGAACGATGCCTTTCGTAGTCTGCTGGTTTTTCTTTTCCTCATTCGCCTTACGCGCGGCGAACGCCTTCTGCACCCAGACATCTGCCTGCGCCATATCCGCCTTCATTGCCGCGTCATCGCCACATTCAAGATCGGCTTTACGACGATAGAGGAGGTTGATGTACGCCATTGCAGCTTCGTAGTTGGGCCGGATCTGAACCGCCTTTTGCAATGCGTTCAAGCCTTCCTGAACCAGCGGTCCGTTCTTGTCCGCCAAGGCTGCGCAAGCCTTTTTGTCTTTGATCGGCTGCCCATCTTTTTGCAACCCGAACGACTGCCGGACGGGCATGGCGTTCTTGTACGCAACGGTCCAGTCAATGACCCCGATGGTGTAGTCCGCCGACGCATCATTCGGATCCACGGCGAGTACCTTGTTCTGATACTCCTTGGCTTTGTCGAAATTCTGCGTATTGAAATAGAGAGACGCAATGCCTTTCAATGCGTTCAGATTGTTCGGGTCTTTGTCCAGAACATCCTGAAAGTTCTGAATTGCCAGATTGGCGGCTTTGAGATTGTCCGGTGTCTGGAGATTCGGAACGACCTGCTGAGCATACGCTGTCGCGAGATAGAGCCGCGCCATCGGTAAGCTCGGGTCCAGCTGAACTGCCTGTTGAAAGTGATTGATCGCCGTAGCGTAATGCGCGGTCTTGAAGGCTTCTACGCCCTTGTTGAGCTGGTCTCGGGCTTTCAGCCGATTACATCCGGTGATCAGGACTAGCGCGGCACAAAGGACGGCGGCCATGACCGGAAGGCGTGCGATACGATTCATTCTGCTTGATCTCTCCTTCACTCGACGGCCGCCATCCCGGGGAGTTGCGGGCGACAGCGAGAACCAGTGGATGTGCGATTGTAACGTGCTTGGTAAGTTTACCCCGTTTTCCTCAATTGAGAAAGACGGGGTCACGAACTTGCCAACATGCGCCGCAGAGATGATATGGAGACCGTCTCTGCCGGAGCTTATTGGCCGGCCGCGATCTTCGGAGTTATGACACCAATATGGTCTACGCTAGCCTGGTGCCCGATGTCAATGACGGCGGCCACTTGCGAGAACGTAAGGTCCGGGTCGCCCTTGATGAACATGACTTTGGTTGCACGGGTTGCATAGATCTGCTGGAGCTGCGGCAAAAGCTGGCCGAATGAGACATCGGTCTCATTGATCTTGTAGCCAGGCTGGCCACCGCCCGGGCGGTGAGTAATCGATACCACAATGGTGCGATCATTGGTCTGCTGCTTCTGAGGATTTTTGGGCGGCTGGGGAACCAGCGCATCCAGCCCGTGCGGGGTCGTGGGCGTAATGACCATAAAAATAATCAGCAGAACCAGAAGGACGTCGATGAGAGGAGTGACGTTGGGGCTGGAAGAAAGTCCGCCAACGCCCCCAGTTGACATTGCCATGAGATTGTCCTCGCTTGATGCATACTCCCCATCTCACACAGGGGAATAGTTTTTGTGATGCAGGAAAACTTAACTGACTCGTTCAGACTCCAGCAGGCGTTGTGCCTTTAGGGTTGACCGGGGGCTTGGGAGCAGGAGCAGCCTGCGACGGCTCCGTCAGGAACCCAACCTGGTCCACGCCGGCGGTGCGAAGATTGTCGATCGCATCCATCACCACGCCATACCGCGCCCGCGCATCGGACCGAATGTACACCGTCTTGTCAGGCTTGTTCTGCAGGAGATCCTGGGCTTTGGGGCCAAGGTCCGCAAGAACCACCTGATTCGCCCCGAGGTATACCCGTCCGTCCCGCGTGATGGCAACTTTAACAGAATCCTCTTTATCCGCGTCAGGCAGGGGCTCGGCGCTCACTGTCTTCGCAAGGTCAACGTTCACTTTATTCTGCAACATGGGGGTGATGACCATAAAAATGATCAGGAGCACCAGCATCACGTCCACCATTGGAGTGACGTTAATGTCAGATGTTACGTTTTTTCCTACATCTCGTTTTGCTATCGCCATGGATAAGCTCCAGATTCTTGGATCCTAGCGCCCAACAGAGACGCGAGGACTTGTTGCAACCTGCATCAAGCCTTCAACCGCACGTGTAGCTGGCACACACTCCGGTGGCTGATGGACTCCACCAGCCACCGGAATCGATTCCCGCTCGGAATTGAACGCACGGCGACAAAGCACTGCGCCTTAGCGGCGAGCGCCCTGCTTGAGGAAATAGTCCACCAGTTCGCTCGAGGAATTGTCCATCTCCACGTCAAACGCTTCCACACGATTGGTGAAGTAGTTGAAGGCCATAACGGCCGGAATCGCCACGAAGAGACCGAAGGCGGTCGTCACCAGCGCCTCCGAGATACCGCCGGCAACTGCGCCGATACCGGAGGTTTTCTGCGTCGCAATCGACTGGAAGGCGTTCAAAATACCGACGACGGTACCAAACAGGCCGATAAACGGGGCCGTGGAACCGATGGTGGCCAGCCCGCCCAGACCGCGCTTCAGCTTGGCGTGCACGATAGCTTCAGACCGCTCGAGTGCGCGCTGGCTCGCTTCGACCTGCTCTTCAGTGACCGTCCCGCCGCTGCCATAGTTACGGAACTCCTGCAGCCCAGCGGTCACAACTTCCGCCAGATGGGACTTCTTGTTGCGGTCGGCGACCTTAATGGCCTCGTCCAGGCGTCCTTCTTTCAGCGCACCCGCAACTTTGGGGGCGAATTCACGCGACTGCTTGCGGGCGGCCGAGAAATACAGCGCACGGTCGATCATCACAGCCAGAGACCATACGGACATGACCAGAAGCAGAAACACGACAGCCTTGGCCAGAATGCCCATGTTGTGCCAGAGGCCGACGACGCTGAAGCTGGCTTCCTGGTCCTGAAAAAATGCCGCAGCCAACGAAGCGGCGTGGGGTGCTAGTTGTGTAACGTGAGCGAGAATCACTGAATCTATCCTCCTTAAGGATATGTGCTGAGTTGAGTACCTAAGCGATCAAAACCGCTGATGTTGAAAATTGGTGAGTGACTGCCAAACTATCATTCATTCAGACTAAAGACAACGCTAATTGTGGTCTCCACATCCACCGGCACGCCGTCAAGAATGGTCGGCTTGTACCGCCAGCGGCGCACCGCGTCCAAAGCGGCCTGCTGCAGCATGGGTGGACCACTGACCACACGCAGGTTCTGGATCGTACCATCCTTGCCGATCGTAGCGGCCAGGGTAACGGTGCCGGAGATGCGCGCCGCACGCGCAATCGCCGGATACACAGGCTGCACCTGGTTGATCAACTTGCTGGCCATGACGCCGGAGGAAACCACAACCTTTTTCGGCGGAGCTGCCTTGACGATCGGGCCATTGCCCATTCCACCCAGGATGCCACCCATCACTCCACCCGCTGTACCACCGAGCGCACCCATGCCCTGCACGCCGGCGGCGGCCTGCGGAGGAGGCGCCTGGTCCTTGACCATTTTAATGACCTTTGGAATTTTGCTTGGCGCCTGAAGTTCGTCGGCCATGGATACGACCTTCACTTGCGGCACCTTGACTGCCGGCGGCGGCGGAGGAGGAGGGGGCGGGGGCGGCGGCGGTGCGACCAGCAAGGTCGCCATCGCCTGGTTGGGTAGAGCTTCCGGATAAATCAGAGGAATCAAAATCAGAATTGTGACGACACTTACATTCAGGATGAGCGTGGCGATCATCCAGTATTTACTTCTCGTCTTAATCTTGCCAGCCGATTCAAAGGTGCTGTCTTCAAACATGCCTTTACCCCTGAGCGTTCGGCCCTGCGTCTCGATGGCCGGAATGCTTCCTTCAGCTTAGACACCGGCAGAGTGGGGCAAAGTTCCCGGCTGGTGCGAAATAATTTGAACTTTCATCTCCCGGTAACCTGCGGCCTGGGCAAACGTGCAGGCCGGCGGCTCCGGATCAGATGGTTCGCGCGCGTTTGGCAGCAGGTAACGCCGCCACCTTGCCGCGCCTGGCTCGCCAGTCCTGATACGCGACCAACATGGGCGCGGCGACGGCGATGGAGGAGTACGTGCCGATCAGGATTCCGATCACGAGCGCGAAGGAAAAGCCGTTCAGCACTTCGCCGCCAAACAGGAAGATGCAAAGCACCGTCAGAAATGTAAGCCCGGAGGTCAAAACCGTCCGGCTCAGCGTCTGGTTGATGCTCTTGTTCACGATGTCCGACAGGGATCCGCGGCGAACAAGACGCAGGTTCTCCCGAATTCGATCGAAAACGACGATAGTGTCGTTCATGGAATAACCGATGAGGGTAAGAATCGCGGCAATGACCGTGAGGGTAATCGCGCGATTGGACAGGCTGAACGCCCCCAGCGTAATAAGCGTGTCGTGGAACACTGCGACGACCGCCGCGACCCCGTAGATGAGCTCAAACCGAAACCACAGATAGACCAGCATGCCAGCCAGCGAGTAGAGAGTCGCGAGCAGGGCCTGCTTACGCAGTTGCGCGCCCACCTGGGGCCCGACAATTTCAACGTTCCTCACTGTAAAGCCAGACAGATAGGCACCTTGTTGCAGGGCCGCAATCACTGCGGGATCCACCCGCCCCTGCAGCTCCGAAATGCTGTCCAGCAGGCCGCCTTTATCTTTGTCGCGGAAATTGAGAATGGTGGCTGCGATCTGCGGGTACTTCACTTGCTCCACCGTGGGGTTGCCGATGTGCAGAGGATCCGACGCCGTCAAAAACGCCGCCAGCGACTCGCGCGTGGCATTGTCCAGATCGAGCTTTCCGGAATTCGACGCCCCATGCGGCGAATAATTCGACTGAAGCGTCTTCACAATGGTCGTGCGCCCGCTATCCAGGGAGGACTCGCGGGTATCGCGCTGCGGCAGGGAAACAATCACCTCATGATCGGCCGCTCGCCCAAACCTCTGAATTTTTACATTGTGCAGACCGGCGCGGTCGGCAGCCTGGCGAATTCGGTCCACCTGTGGCGTCTGCTCGAATTTCAGGTAGACCAGGGTCCCGCCCTGGAAATCCACACCCAGCGGCAATCCATGCCAAAAGAACATGGACAACAGGCCCGAAATGCTGAAAATCAGCGAGAAGCCGAGAAAATACCACTTCTTTCCCAGCCAGTCGACATTTACTTCATGAAAAAATTCCACGCCGCGCTCCCAATCCTTGCAAAAAACTTATTTGGCTTTTTCGGCGGTCCAGTTTCCGAAATCCGTCTTCCTGGGCTCCAGGCGAAGATCTCGTGTCCCACGGTCCGCGACAGCATTCCCTCAAGCGCCGGCAACTCGAACGCAGCCCAGCAGGTTCGCTCCGCCGGCCAAACTGAGCCAGGCCTAAGCCATTAAGACCTGGCATGTGCTCTAAATCGAAATCGGCTCCCCGCGCTGCTTACGGTTCAGGTTGGCCTCAAAGATGACTCTGGAGACGAACACCGCGGTAAACAGGTTGGCCAGCAGACCGAACGTCAGAGTGACAGCGAATCCCTTGACCGGGCCCGTGCCGAAGAGAAACAAAATGGCCGCGGACACGATCGTCGTGACGTGGGTATCGACAATGGTCAGCCAGGCGTGCGCAAACCCCTGCTCCACCGCTGCCGAGGGCGACTTGCCTGCCCGCAGTTCCTCACGAATACGCTCGAAGATCAGCACGTTCGAGTCGACACCCATACCGATGGTCAGGATGACGCCCGCAATCCCGGGCAGGGTCAGCGTGGCATGGGTGTAACCCATAAATCCCAGCAGAATGATCAGGTTGAGGATCAGCGCCAGGTCCGCGTTGATTCCCGCGCCGCGGTAGTAGACGAGCATAAAGAGCAGCACAACAATCATGCCTGCCGCCGCAGCCTCGACACCCGCGCGGATCGAGTCCGCTCCCAGCGACGGCCCGACGGTCCGTTCCTCAAGAAAATGGATGGACGCCGGCAGCGCGCCGGTACGCAGCATCAACGAAAGGTTCTCCGCCGTTTCTTTGGTGAAGCCGCCTCCGGAGATTTGTCCCTGATCGCGGATCGCGCCCTGAATGGTCGCAACTTCGCGCACCGTGTTGTCGAGCACGATCGCCATGCTCTTGCCGATGTTGGAGCTGGTGTACTGGTAGAAATGGTCTCCGCCGTTGCGAGTGAGGATAAAGCTGACATCCGGCCGCTGGTTCACGTCGACGGAAGGCTGCGCATCGCGGAAATCGCTCCCGGCCACCACCGCCACGCGGCGCAACAGGTAATACTGTCCGGACGTTCCCGAACCGTCATCCGATTTGACCAGTTCGCCATCCGGCGGCAGTGTTCCACCGTTGGCCTGCAGCGCGGCCTGTTCGTCGGGATAGGGTCCACCGAGGACTTCATGAATTTCCAGGCGAGCCGTGGATTGGATCACGTCCTTCACCCGGCCTGGATCGTCGATGCCCGGCAATTCCACCAGAATCTGATAGTTGCCCGGGCCGTATTCCTCAATCACAGGCTCGTTCACGCCAAGCCGGTCAATACGATCCCGGATGGTTTCGATGGACTGCTTCAGCGCACGCTGTTCAATGTCGGTCACCACCGACGGCTTCATCGTCAACGTGTAGCCGTTCTCCCCGCTGGAAGCGATGTCATATTGCGTGGCGTAATGGGTATCCAGCGCGGAACGTACCGCGTTCTCTTTGTCGAGCGGCACTCCGGTTATTTTGATGACCTGCGGCTGACTCTTAGGGTGCGGCTTGACGGCCGTTGCGCCAGTGGCGCCCGCCTGCTGCAGGTCCGTCTGAATTCGCGCCATGTCGTTATCGCTCGTGGTGCCGACTGCCTCCTGCACCATCACCTGCAGAATCAGGTGAGTGCCGCCGCTCAGATCGAGTCCCAGGTGGATACGATCGGTGATCGCCTGCTTAAGCGCAGCAGGACTCAGACCGTTCGGAAGCCCGAGAATGCCGGCCACGAACACCAGCAGCACGGCAACGATCAGGATGGTTTTGCCAGTTAAATTATTGCGCATGGATATCTATACGAAAAATCAGGTGATGTCTCTTAATAATGTCACAGAATTGAAGGGAAATGCGGCGGGAGGGATGTTCATGCCTTGACTTCATCCTCAGCCGTGGTCACGCTGGCGATGGCAGACTTGGCGACTTCCATCTTGATGTTATCCGGCCGAACGCTAATCACAACGACGTCGTCCTTGACGGAGATTATCCGCCCGCGAATTCCGCCGGTGGTTACGACCTGGTCGCCGGATTTCAGATTGGCCAGCATCGTCTGCCAGGTTTTCTGCCGCTTCTGCCCCGGCCGGATCATAAACATATAGAACACAACGAATATAAGGATGAACGGCGCGAAGGTCGTAAGACTGTGGATCGGATTTGCGGCCTGA
This sequence comes from Acidobacteriaceae bacterium, assembly GCA_027323885.1. Classification (GTDB taxonomy): domain Bacteria; phylum Acidobacteriota; class Terriglobia; order Terriglobales; family Acidobacteriaceae; genus JAKAAZ01. The sequence goes on along the minus strand of DAHVZT010000024.1, from coordinate 441 downwards.
TACAGGATAGTTGCCATGCTCTTTGTGTTCCTTAGAATGTTTCGATTTCGTTGGGTCCGTCAGCGCCAAACCAACTGTTCCGCTCAGACTTCTTGGCTCCGCTCACGGCAGATTCCGGCCACGCATCTTTCGATCATCCGGAAACGCGAAATCCCGTCCCTGGATGTGCGTCTGCGGTCTTCCTTCAGGGTTACCAGCGGAGTTTGGGCGCAAAATCATCCACTGCCAAAATTTTTGCCGCCACCGTGAATCTTTTAGCTTACATCAGTCCGGCTTTTGCAAACGGCGTACCACGCCGCTTTCGCTGGAAAGACCACGCTTCCAACACTACGATACAGCGTTCGCCGCAATCACCTTTTTGTAGAACTCCGACGACAGCTTGGGAATGCGCTGTTGGGTTTTGAAGTCCACATACGTGATCCCGAACCGCTTTCCGTAACC
>DAHVZT010000152.1 GCA_027323885.1 Acidobacteriaceae bacterium | reverse complement strand
CACGCCATCATGGAACCGGTGGAAGAGGATCGTCCGCTGGTTGACGGCGACTTTGCGCAGATCCGCTTTAGTGGTCTGGTCCAGGAGACTGAAGGACAGCCAAAGCCGATCGATGGCGACGACGCAACCGTGGAAGTGGGCGGGGCGAATACGGTGGAGGCGTTCAGTGCGGCCCTGCGTGGCGCCAGAACCGGCCAGCAGATGCAATTTGAGGTGACCTATCCGGCGGACTTTACCGAGCAGCGGCTGGCGGGCAAAACCGTTGCCTATGACGTGGAAGTGAAGGGGATCCGCAAGAAGATTGTTCCCGATCTGGACGACGCCTTCGTCAAGCAGCTTGGCGAGTACGAGACGGCCGATGTGTTCAAGGAAAAACTGCGCGAGCACATGGCGAACGACAAGCGGCGGCGGGCGGACTCCGAAGCGAAAGATCACATGATTGCAGGTTTCGTGCAGCGCTTCCAGTTTCCGGTCCCGGAATCTCTGCTGCAGCAGCAGATCGATGCGCGTCTGGAACGCGGACTTCGGGCGCTGGCGGCGCAGGGCATGCCTACCGAGCAGATGCGGCAGTTGGACTTTTCTCGACTTCGCGAAGCGCAGCGGGAATCCGCGCTGAATGAAGTGAAGGGCTCGCTCATCCTGGACCGGATCGCAGACACGGAAAACGTGACAGTGACGGACGAGGAATTGGAAGCTCAATTGCAGATATTGGCGTATCAGGCGCGTGAGCCGCTGGAGGCTTTGCGGAAGCGATTGACGGATGACGGAGGACTGGCTAGAATCCGAGAACAACTCCGAAGAGAGAAAACAGTAAACCAGCTTTTTGAGCGGCTTGCGGCATAGCACCGTCTGGCTGGATTTCCATCCCATAGAAACATGGCCGGATCGGCCCTGTGAATGGCGTGGTATCCGGCTATGGCAGCCGATCGAGGAGCATTACAGGCAGGCACAGGAAGAACCGGTATGGGTTTAGTTCCAATGGTGGTTGAGCAGACGAGTCGAGGCGAACGAGCCTACGATATCTATTCCCGTCTGCTGCGCGACAATATTATCTTTCTTGGTACCCCGATTGACGATCAGATCGCGAATTTGATCATCGCCCAGATGCTGTTCCTTTCCGGAGAAGATCCGGACAAGGACCTGCAGTTGTATATCAATTCCCCCGGTGGGTCGATTTCCGCCGGACTGGCGATTTATGACACCATGCAGTTCATCAAGAACGACGTGGTTACCTATTGCATCGGGCAGGCAGCCAGCATGGGCGCGTTTTTGCTGATGTCCGGAACCAAGGGTAAGCGCTTTGCTCTGCCGAATTCCCGCATTCTGATCCATCAGCCGTCCATGGGCGGATTGTCCGGGCAGGCGACGGACATCGATATTCACGCCAGGGAAATTCTTCGCATTCGGGAAATCACCAATCGCTTGATGTCCAAGCACACCGGTCAGCCGATTGAGCGGATCGAACGCGATGTGGAGCGGGATTTTATTATGAACGCACCACAGTCGAAGGAATATGGCATTATTGATGAGATCATCGATAGGCCGCGAACATAACTCGAAACTGTGGGCAGGGAGAGGCGCAACATGAAAACACGGGTTGGTACCGACGATGTACTCCGTTGTTCGTTCTGCCACAAGTCGCAGGACGCCGTAGCGAAGCTGATTTCCTCACCGAGCGATTATCCCCGAGCCTATATCTGCGACGAATGCGTGGCTGTCTGTAACTCCATTCTGGAAGACGATAAGAATGAGGCGCGGCCGACCGCAACTCCGGCTCATTTGCCTAAGCCCCATGAAGTGAAGACTTTCCTCGATGAATACGTTATCGGGCAGGACGTAACCAAGAAAAAGCTCGCCGTGGCGGTCTATAACCACTACAAACGCATCCAGATGAACCGCGCGCGCACCAGCGATGTGGAGCTTTCCAAGTCGAACATTCTGCTGATCGGCCCGACAGGCAGCGGGAAAACGCTGCTGGCCCAGACCCTGGCCCGCATGCTGGATGTGCCGTTCGCGATTGTGGATGCGACGACGCTGACCGAGGCGGGATATGTGGGCGAGGACGTTGAGAACATCATTCTGAAATTGCTGCAGGCCGCCGACGGCGACGTGGCGCGCGCTCAGACCGGAATCATCTACATCGATGAAATCGACAAAATCGGCCGCAAGGACGAGAATCCGTCGATCACACGCGATGTATCGGGCGAAGGCGTGCAGCAGGCGCTGCTCAAGATTCTGGAGGGTACGGTCGCCAACGTTCCTCCGCAAGGCGGCCGCAAGCATCCGCACCAGGAATTCACCCCGGTCGATACGACGAACATTCTCTTCATTTGCGGCGGAGCATTTGTCGGCATTGAGCGGGTCATTGCCCGGCGCGCAGGCAAAAAAGCGCTGGGATTCAAGGCCGTTGCCGACCGTGACTCCATACCGCCAACCATCGTTCCGTCTCTGCGGGACACAGAGTTGCTGCGCCAGACCGAACCGCAGGACCTGATCAAGTTCGGCCTGATTCCGGAGTTCGTCGGACGCCTGCCTGTGATCGGGATTCTGGATGAGCTCGATGAAGCCGCTCTGGTGGAAATCCTTGTCAAGCCGCGCAACGCCATCATGAAGCAGTACCAGCGTATGTTCGAGTACGAAAACGTACATCTGACGTTCAGCCCCGAAGCCGTCGGCGCCATCGCACGCGAGGCGCTGCACCGGAAAGTTGGCGCTCGCGGCCTGCGCATGATTCTGGAGGAGCTGATGCTGGATCTGATGTATCACCTGCCCAGTAACAAGAAGGTCAAGGAAATCGAGATCACCGCGGATATGGTGCAGAAGCGCGACCTTTCCGTCTCGTTGTTGGAAAAAGCCGGGTAGGCTGTCTTCCATCCCAGCAGGAATCCTCGGGCTTGCCAGAAAATTGGCAGGCCCAGTCTGTTTTGGGATGCGTCCGTGGCGCTGCCCTCAGAATCACAAACATCGTTCGCCAATGTGCGGCCCAAATCCGCTTTTATTTTTCAACTTGGGCTGGAAACAAGAACCGGAGAAACGGCCCGACCCGCGCAGCCCAGGCGGACTCGTCGTGGGTTCCGCCCGGAACTCGCATGTACATCAAATCAACGCCATCTCTCCAGCCCTGCTTCACGAGCAGGGCATGAAGAGCTTCGGTGTCCTGCAGGGTGCGCTTTCCTTCTCGCGTCCCCATGTCCAGCCAGATGCGTGGGCGCGGTACGGGCCTGGCTTCCGTTACGAAGGTCAGAATGCGTTTTGCGTCCCACCAGACGCTGGGCGACAGGACCGCCAGCCGGCCAAAAATGTCGGGCCGCAGCATTCCCAGATACAACGTGACCAGACCGCCCAGGGATGAGCCTCCGAGCCCGGTATGCTGCGGGCCTTGCCTCGTGCGATAGGTTCGATCGATGAAAGGCTTGATTTCCTCGATCAGCATGCGTCCGTACAAGTTGGCTTCGCCGCCGCCGTATTTTGGGTCATTCGTCGGTGTATATTCTCGGATGCGGTGTTCACCGGTGTTGTAGATTCCCACGATGATCAGCGGCTCCACTTCGCGCGCGGCGATCAGATTGTCTGCGGTTTCGTGCACGTCCCAGGTGCGACCCGCAATGTAGGATGTCTGTCCATCAAATAGGTTCTGACCATCGTGCAGGTAGAGGACGGGATAGGAACGCGGGGTCTGATCGTACTCCTCGGGCAGATAGACGATCAAATCGCGGTCGTCCGGCAGTACGGAAGAATGGAACTTTGGATGCAGGCGCAGCCGGCGGTGAGGTGCGACCTCGACCGTTGCGGCAGCCGGGCAGCCGGATGCGCGACGATTTTTAGCGGCGGGATTAGGAAGGGTAGGATTCAAAGCCAGTCGCCTGATGAAATAATGAGGCGGTCTGCAGCGTTCCTGCTACAGTTTGAACAACCTTTTCCAGAGACTATCAGAAGCACTTACGGAGCGCCGTCATGCATCGCGAATACCGCAAATGGTTCTCCCCGCACCTTGGCCGCGAGATGGAGATATTGATCTTCGGACACACTGGCCTGCCTGTTCTCGTCTTTCCCACCTCTTGCGGACGATTTTATGAGTTTGAAGATAACGGCATGGTCACAGCACTTTCCCATCGCCTTGACAGCGGACATCTGCGGCTGTACTGCGTGGATTCCGTGGATGGCGAGAGCTGGTACAACCGCTCCGTCCATGGCGCCGTCAAAATTGCTCGTCATCAGCAGTACGAACAATACATTCTGCGGGAAGTGGTCGGGGTCGTCCGCGAGCGGAGCTTCGATCTGCGCCTGGTGGCTGCGGGGTGCAGTTTTGGCGGCTACCACGCGGTGAATATCGCGCTGCGGCGGCCCGACGTTTTTACCGGCTGCCTCTCCATGAGCGGCGCTTTTGAGGTGAGCGGTTTTCTGCGCGGCCACTATGACGAGGACAGCTACTTCCATATTCCGCTGCACT
>DAHVZT010000138.1 GCA_027323885.1 Acidobacteriaceae bacterium | reverse complement strand
TAACGGTGTCCGTCAGACCGGTCGCCATGTACATGTCACAAAGGGCGGAACACCCGACGCCGCCTCCTTCAATGTAGTAAATCCCTGGACTAAAAATTACCGTGGATAACTTTCCGTCGATTCCATTCGGAAAATTTGACGAATCATAAAGACCCGGCGAATAGAGCATGCAGGGCTTTCTCGGACTCGCCGGGCACCCATCCTGCCCAGGATTGATTGCAACTGCCGGGACTGCATGAGAGGCGGGGACCGGCGGCGGAGCTACACCTCGCAGCGGGTCCTGCATCCACGAAGCCGCCGGAATATATTTGCCCGTACTGCCAAACACATAATTGTAGAAAGGTTGAGTGGGTCCACCCCAGACACCTACGCTGGCGCCAGTGCCTGTCGTGCAGTTACCCGGGTCGGGTGGTCCGGCATGGGAGAGATCAACAGTCGAATTTCCAGCTCCGTTTCCTTTAAGAGGATAAGCCGCCTGGCTGTCGGATGAATTAACCTGTATGCTCTTGCTCGGTCCGCCGCAAATCGTAATCAGGCCCGTGCCGTTGATCGAGAATGCTCCGGATAGCGTTGGATGCGTCACAAGAATCGGAACCGGCGCGAGGACCTGAACGACCGCAGCGTACGCGGTCGCCGTAATCGTCGATGCTGCAGGCCCGAGCAGTCTCATCAAGGTGGTAGGAACGCTTCTTTGAACCGTGACCTGAATCAGGTTGATGGGATAGCTTGGGGCCAGCACCACTCCTGGGACGGCGCTGCCCGGTGGAAAGGCGACGGTCACGGTGGCGCTCGTCGAGCCAAACCCGTTCAAGATAGCATAGGCGCACGGAGTTCTGGGATCGGAAGTTCCACAGGTAAAAGACCCCCCCGTGCTAAATGCCGCAGGATTTCCTGATGCGGTATTCGTACCATCAAAAATGCTCATGATTCCCGCTTGTGCGGCAGCGTCGGCCGCCGCTTGCGCCATCTGGCGCTGCGCGAAAAGATGCGCTCCGTCCACCGCCAAACCAACACCGCCGATCAGGAAAATGCTCATGGCCAGAGCGACCACGATGATGGCCTGTCCTTCTTCCCCTTTGCATCGCATAGGAAATCCCCTTAGAACGTAATGACACCCTCGCTTGTACTTCCCATGGTCACGCTCAGTGCGGAATTGAAATAGGAGACCAGCGGATCATACGGATATGAAACGGTCACGCTTACAGGCGAACCTGCAGTGTTCAGGCCTGTCGGATAGGAGACAGTGATGGTGAGACGGGAGGTGTTTACAAGTCCAGCACTGGCGAAATCCTGGACCACCGCTTGCACCTGAGCAACGCTGCCTGGACCACTTGGGCCGGAACTTCCACTCCCGGTCCTTTCGCCGCCGTGCACAATGGCATAACGGGCCCCGGCGCGCGCGGCATTTGCAACTGTGGTGTAGACCAGCAGCATCCGGCCCATCTCCACCACCGCAAGAAGCATGATGATGAACATGAAGGCTGTCAGACTGAATTCGACAAGTGTGCTGCCCTGTTCCGCCTTCCATCGTTGGCTGTCGCGCAATCTCATTGGATGGACCTCATGACCGCCCGCCGGTGGACTGTCGTGGGCGGCAGAGTCATGTAAATACCCAGACCGGGAAACTGAAATCCTGCCGGGATGAACGGTTTGTACGTGTACGTGGTATCTACTGTTGTGAGCACATAATTCGTTGGCTCAGGATCCGAGGGAATCGCGCTGCAGGAGCCGGCCAGTGCGGTGATGGTGCCGTTGAAGTTCTGACATATGCTCACCACCAGAGTGGAGGAATTCGGCAACGATGCAATGTCCTGCGTGATCAGATTGATTACCTGGCTGCCACTCGCCGGACCCAGATCACCGACGGACGCACCGCCCAGAATCGCATATTCCGCACCGGCCCGCGCCGCATTCGCCATCGAAATCCAACCGTAGAAAAACCCGCCGAAGTTCACCGTATTGACCACCAGCAGAAGTATCATAGGCAGTGTCAATGCGTATTCGATCAGGGCCTGTCCCTGATCGCCGCCACCCGCGTGACAGGTCCTTCTGGTGAGTTCCGAGACGCACGCCCGCATGCGGCCCACACCGGTACATGCCGAACCCGATCTGTTCATAACAGACGCCCTTTCATCAATCTCACGCTTCCCCCGGCCCCATCGCCGAGCTTGCTTCCACACAACCGGGGGTGACGGTCCTCAGCCGCCTCTCCATTTCTTCAGCTACACAAATTAATAGTTGATCTCCTGGCTGCGTTTGGGAGGAGTAAATGGTGTGAATCGGTAATTCCAAAACACTTGAGGCCCTCGCGCTTAGAGGCGCAATGCGGAAGCTGGGAAAATACTCGATCGCCTGAACGACTCGGTGGTTTTCATCCAGGTAAATCAAATCGAGAGGAAACAATACGCCCAACGTGTGGACACCGCTTGAAGGCACAATCCAAATACCTTCGTCGGGACCCAATCTAAGCCGGCCGATCAAGCCCTTCAACCGCGCAAAGGTCGTATCGGCAAGGGTAACGCCGAGACTTAGGAAGCATTCGCGCGTCTGGTTGTAGATACAATAAACCGGCTTTTCCATTTTGCTCCCAACTCTGCCGCAATGGGCTTTCGCCCACACTTGTTCCTGCTGTTTCCAGATCCCGCAGGGCCCGGTCCATGCATGCAATTCTTCCGGAGGGCGCATTGGCAAATCCTGGTCCAAGGCGCACCTGCAAAGAACAATATGAAGCAATCGTGTTGACGCAATTCCACCAAACCAGATCGGATTACTCCCAGCACGCAATACGCTCCGCGTGCCGGGAGATCCAAGCTGACCTTGCGCGAACGATAGTTGAAGTTAGCGAACGCGTGTTCTGCGACGCTGGATCAGTATGATTAGCACGACTACAAAAAGCACACCAGCAACCACTCGAATAATCATTGTGTTGTCCACGTGAGATCTCCCTTCTCTCAATGAGTAAGTTGTTTGAAGCCTTCCGCCATGATGATGGCCGCCGGACCCAAAACCACCACGAACAAAGACGGAAAAATAAAAAACACCAGCGGAAAAATCAACTTGACCGTTGTCTTGGCTGCTTGCTCCTCCACCTGCTGCCGCCGCTTGGTCCTCAATGTTTCGGAATGAACGCGCAGGGTTTTGGCGATGCTGGTTCCAAACTTCTCCGACTGAATAAGCACGGACGACAGGTCGCGCACGCTTTCTACGCTGGTTCGTTCCGCAAAATGTTTCCAGGCATCGGCCCGCGGACGACCGGCGCGCTGCTCAAGCGCGACCATGCCAAGTTCGTCAGCGACGGCGGGATGGGCGAACCGCAATTCCTCGGCGGTGCGCGCGGTACTTTGATCCAGGCTGAGACCCGCCTCGACACAGATCACCAGAAGATCGAGCATGTCCGGCAGACCGCGCCGAATAAGCTTCTGGCGTTGCGCGATTTTCCTTCCCAGCCAGAAATCCGGAGCCAGGTATCCAAGTCCCAGGGCGAGAGCATAGATGATGAAAGCGTTCGCCTGGGCTATGCCGCTGGCCAGCACGACGATACAAAGAACCAGAGGGGTCAGCACCTTGGCGCCGTAAAAAAGCTTTACAGCAGGCTCCTGCCGAAAGCCCGCCCGGATCAGCCGCTGCTGCGCGACGGAGACCTCCGCCTGGCTTTTCGGCAGCAGGCGCTCCATGTTGCCAACCATTTCGCCGAGAGAAAAACTGGTTTCCTGAAATGTGCTCTTTATGTCCTTGGGGTTCTTGCGCGGCGTAACGACGGCGGCCACGCGCTGTAGCATCGCTTCGCGGTAAAACAGGAGCAGACCGCCGCTGGCGATGAGCAGGAACACGACAAAGAAACTAAAAAAAACGAATTTCATAGCCCAACCTCAAACTTCCATCTGTACGATCTTGCGAATTATCAGCCCACCCACAACGGTCATGCCCGTCGCCCCGTAAAGCAGCTTGATTCCGATCTCTCGTTTCCAAAGGAGACTCATTGTTTCTGGATTCACGAGATATAAACCAAGACCAAGAATCACCGGAAGAAATGTGAGAATCCAGCCGGTGAGGCGTCCCTGTGCGGTATGAACACGTACCTGCCGCTTCAACCGGAACCTCTCCCGGATCACGTGAGACGCCTTGTCCAATATTTCGGCTAGATTTCCTCCGCTCTCCTTCTGAATCAGAAT
>DAHVZT010000109.1 GCA_027323885.1 Acidobacteriaceae bacterium | reverse complement strand
ATCCGGTCGGCGAGATGGCCGTGTAATTTCTCTGGATCGATAGTATTTCTGTCGGATTTATGATTGAAGTCTATAAACTGCGCAACGGTGTAGTTGCTGTAGTTCCTAATGCGCAACAGCAGGGCACAAAGATAATTTTTGTCGCAAGCCTCCATCCCAAATTTGGTAGCTTCAATGTCTAAATGTTTAAATGAAAATTCAAGCAGCCTATCATCTTCGGCTTGCTTCAGGGTCGCGAACCCGGGGATTTTTCGCTGGGTTTTAGCCATGCAAGCGGGCGCTAAAATACTTTTTCATCATTTCGAGCGTAATTACGCGATTTGACGGCTCGTCCGGCGACAGCGTTCCGCGTGTTATTTTCCACGGGTCTTCCCGATGCGTCATGCTTTCGAGAGCCGCAGCGTCAAAATTTCCATATGCACGAAGCACTTCGTTTAAATGGAATGCGAGCGTAGGGGGAGTAAGCGCTTGAATGGTTTTTGTAATTGGGCGCCATGCATACTCCTTGTACTCGCGGAAAACCCCCGGCACCACTGGGCCATGCACCCATGCTTCGATCTTGTCGTCGAACAGTGGCGCGTCGTACAGCGCCAGGTGCCAAGCCTGGGCGTAATACAGCAACTTCTGCAGCTTCAGGTTGCTGATTTCCTTCTTTTTCTTCTGGAAGGAAGCGATCATATATTTTGCAATATCGGATGCAGCGATATGTTTCATGCTTCCCCCCTTTATCCCTTTAGATGTAACTTTCCAACATTAGCGACCATAAACCATTTAAGCAAATGAAAATTTTCTGCTAGCTTCGCGCACCTTACCCACGTCCAAAGCTGCGCGCTTGAGCTGTGCCTGTTTGTTGCGGCGCAACGGCCTGCCAGCCCTTTGGATAGACGACAACGAAGCGGCGCAATCCCTCTCCGCTGCTCTCGCTGCGCAGGTCTGCGTGCTCACTCAGCGCAAGGTGCAGCATGCGGCGCTCGCGTGAATTCATGGGTGCGAACCGATAGGGCTGACTGGTGCGGCGCACCTGTTCCGCCGCGGTCTCGGCGGCCAGCCGCAGTTCCTGGGTACGCATGGCTTTGTAGCCTTTGGCGTCAAAGGAAATACGATCGTGCTCCTCCGGCTCCAGGCGAAGCGCTTTGGCGGCGATGTGTTCCAAGGAGCGCAGCAATTCCGCGTGACGCTCGAGAAGCAGATCCGCGTCCGGGCCGGCCATCTCAACGTAGATTTCGCGACGCTCAAAGCGGAGCGGGTCGGCTGCGCCGGGGCCAGCCGTAATTCGATATTTCAGGCGCAGGCCACCCGTGGCAATGATGGTTTTCAGAAGTCCGTCAATTCTCTCGGCAGCGGCTTGATAATTTTCTATCGGCATATCCCTCCGCAAGGTATGGTGCGGGAAGTCTTTTTCATCGGCGGGCAGCGCTCAACTGCTTGCCGCCTTTTTTGGCAGCTCGTCTCGCCTGAATCTCGCGCAGCTCGCTGCCCAATTTCGTTCTGTTGATGGCCACCTGCTGACCGATGTTGATCAGGTTGCTGGCAGTCCAGTAGAGCGCCATACCTGAAGCATAGTGCCAGGTCACAAATCCGCTGAACAGCGGCATGGTGAACGCCATCATCTTTTGTTGAGCCGGATCGACGCCCGGGGAAGGAGTGTAGAGCTGAAAGAAAAATTGCGAGCCGACCATCAGGATAGGCAGGATGTGGTACGGATCGGGCGCGGACAAGTCATGCAGCCAGAACCAGTGCGCGTGGCGCAGTTCGATCGAGTTTTCCAGCATTTCATAAAATGCGAGCAGCAGCGGGAACTGGACCAACATAGGCAGGCAGCCGCCGAACATGTTGACGCCTTCCTTCTTGTAAAGCTCCTGCATCTCCCGGTTCATGTCCGCTTTGCGCGGGTCGTCGAATTTGTATTTCTTGTATTTCTCCTTGATGAAGTTCACCTGCGGCTGAATGCGCTGCATTTTGATCGATGACTTCATCATGGTGATGCGGGTGGGAAGCATCGCGGCAGTAATCAGCACGGTGAGCAGCAGAATCGCCCATCCCCAGTTCGGCACCACATGATTGTGCAGCCAGCGTAATGCATAGAACAGCGGCTTCGCGACAACGGAAAACATTCCGTAATGCACAATCGGCATCAGGTCCGGTCCAGCCGGTTTTCCGTCCGGGCCCATGGCGTGGATGGATTTCAGGACGCTCAGCACTTTGGGGCCGGCGAACAGGCGCAGGCTGGTCGTGCCACTTGTGGCGCCCACCGCTGCACCCAGGACCGGCTGCGGCGCAACCTGGCCGGGTTGCGGGTGCTCCGGATCCTTGGGAATGTCCATCGTATGGTGGAGCGACACCAGGGCGCTGGAGGCCGGGTTGTCGGGAAGGAAAATCGCGGCAAAATACAGATCGCTGACCCCGCCCCAATCGAGCGGTCCATTTTCCGTCTGGCCGCCGATCACCTTCTTGGGAGCCGTGCTGTCGGACTTGCCGTTGGTGGAGCGGTCGAGCTTCTGGTCGGTCGAGTAGTCCCGCGCCTCGCGCTGATCTCCAAACCCCGATGGCCACGCCAGCAGCGCCTGCACCGGCGCCCCGTTCTGGGTTACGCTCACTTCCGCGTGAATGACATAGCTGTTGTCGAAATGGAAGGTCTTGCGGACCGCCAGGCCACCGGCGGAATACGTAAACGTCAATTGCCCCGGTACATTCAGGTTTCCAGAAGCCGAAGGAACGTAGAGAGCCTGTGCGAGTTGGTGGCGCAGGTTGGCGTCGTAGGTGTAAATGGCAAGCGGATTCCCAAACTTGGCTGCGGCGGACGGGTTGATAAGATCCAGCGGCTGGCCGGCGAAATTGGTGTATTTCTTCAAAATCCACGAGGTCGCCTGACCGCCGCGGTTGCTGAAAGTGATCTTATACAGCTCATTCTCAACGATCGTGGTGCTTTCACTCTGGGCCGCGATCGCCGGTCCGGCCGCAGCCGGGGCCGTTGAAGTTGCTCCGGACGCCGGTGTTGCGGCGGGAGCGCGCGCCGCCGCCGAATTCGACTGCTGTTCCGCGCCCGGCTGATGCTGCGCGGGAGGCACGGGCTTCTTAGGGCGGAAAATCTGCATGCCCAGCAGGATTACGGCAAACACGAAAGTGAAAACCATCAGAGAGCGCGAATCCTGTCCGCCGCCCTGCTGGTTTGGATTTTTATATTCGGCCAAGGGACTTCCTGTTGCTCTCAATCTCCGCAGTGCAATGTCCGGTGCAAAGTGTGCCAGCACAGCTCAGGCTGCGCCTGCCTTTCGGCTTGCCCGATTCGGGTGCTGGTCGACTGGCGCTTTTCGTGCAAATTGCGGGTTCTACTATCGTACCGGTTTTACGCCCAAGTTGCAGTAGGGAAACCGGCACAACTCCGGCAGCCGGGCTGGCGCCCTTCAGGGTACCGGGTCGAACCCTCCCTGACGGCCCCGCCGGCTCAATGGATGGCAGCGAAGCACGCGCCGCGCCGCCAGGCCCGAGCCGCGCAGCCATCCGTGCCGGGCTACGGCGATGGCCGCGTACTCCGAGCAGGTGGGCTGATAACGGCAACCGCCCTGCAGCGGAAACAGGAGGGCGGTTACGCCGTGCAGCAGCGGCGAAATCCAATGTTTGTAAGCCGTCAGGAGCGCTTCCACGTGGCGGGCGCGGCGCTCGCGGCTTTCGGAATGCGGCGGGCTGGACATGCTGGGCTGCTTTCCTGGAGCGGAGACGCCGAGTGTGACAGGAATCGAGGCCCCGCCAGAACACTCGACGGCCATTACCAGAATGCCCGACGGACGCGTTCGAGTCGAGCGCCTCGGGGGCGTGGATTCGGAGCGAAGGGCTGCGGCGTTTGTTCGATGAGATGGACCGAACGGTTCGATTTCCAGATACTCTTACGTGGTAGAGATGAAGGTTCCGTTTCTTTCCTCAGAAGGAGAATGGGATGCGCAGAAGAAGCTTTCTCCAGATCGCCATGGGTGCTGCGGTCCTGCACTCGGGCGCATTGGTCCGCGCGATGGGGGGCGATTCTGCCGCCGCGCGGAACACGTCGTTCGCTTCGATCCAGACGCAGAGCAATCTTCCGCCGATGGCGCTCGGCCTGGTCATCGAGCCCGCGCCCGACCCGGAAGCCGCGATCGCTCGCGTGAAGCAGTTGGGCCTGACGAATTGCTTCCTCTCGATGGATGCATACATCGGAAAATTCAGCAGGGAACTCGCCCAGCAATTGACAGGCTTGTTGGCGAAGTATGACGTGGTGGCGACGACCGTGGAGGTGGTTGGCCCGGGAAGGCTGGTGTGGAACTTTCTGGAGGGGCCTTCGACCATTGGACTGGTGCCCCGCGCCACGCGCGCCGCCAGAATCGACGCGCTGAAGCAGGCCTCGGACTTTGCGAAGATGCTGGGCGTCCCGCGGGTGCAGACGCATTGCGGATTCATTCCGGAAAATCCAAAAGATCCGCTCTATCCAGAGGTGGTCGTCGCGATCCGCGAAGTGGCCGCGCACTGCCAGTCCAACGGGCAGGACTTTCTGATGGAGACCGGCCAGGAAACGCCAACTACGCTCTCCCGGACGATTATGGATGTGCACCAGCCAAACCTCGGCGTCGGGCTGGATACGGCCAACTTGATCCTTTATGGCAAGGCCAATCCGGTGGACGCCGCCGGAATCCTGGGGCAGCACGTGAAGAGTGTTCATGCGAAGGACGGCCGGTGGCCCACCAATCCCATGGAATTGGGGCAGGAAGTGCCTATTGGCCAGGGCTGTGTGGACTTCCGGAAGGTCTTCTCCGAACTACGCAAGTTCGGCTATACCGGTGCAATTACCATCGAGCGCGAAATTTCCGGCCCGCAGCAGATCGCGGATGTAAAGAACGAGAAAGTCTACCTGGAAAGGATTCTCGCGGACGTGCAGAGTGGCTCGAAATAAGCGGCGGGCGCCGCCGGACCGGGATTTCCAAAAAAGCCAAATGTGGGATGAGATTGGTCGGGGAGAGAGGATTTGAACCTCCGACCCCCTGGTCCCGAAACTGGAGGAGAGGAGCTAAAACCGTTGCAGTTCAATCACATAGAGTGGCGCTCAACCGTCTCATTTCCGGCAGCTCATGCCAGTTCTACTGCAATGTAAACCCAGCTTGGATACCCCCAGATGACTCCCTGGTTACGTGTCCTGGGAGTTAGCCGAAAATGACAGCTCATCCATTTTTGGGTCACTATTTCCGTCTTTTGGGCCACTATTTCCGTCTATGGATCAGCAACCTTGACCTTGCCCTCAGAATGCGTACCCCATATGCGCTGGGGTTGAGGGGACAATCCCGTAGTCGTCGAGGTTGTGGGAGTGTGGGAATCGCGTAGCGATTTCCGTACTTCCACAACCTGGTTTTCAGGCCGCTTCGAGCTG
>DAHVZT010000088.1 GCA_027323885.1 Acidobacteriaceae bacterium | reverse complement strand
CTGCACTCTCTCCACTGTATGCGGCAGTGGCTTCAAAACCATTTCGGTTCAGAATGATAACCAGGGTGTCGGCAATTACGCGCTCGTCATCCACGACCAGGATCTTCGGCTTCACAGTGTTCTTCCTTTGTAACTGAGGTTTGGGGAACGACCAGACAGAAATTGTGCAAGTAGAAACTAAAGTTTAACTGAAAACTGCGCACAGCGTAACGGGAAGGCCAGTCCCGCCGAACCACTGAAAGCCCGTCCATCGGCAATGCCGGAGCGTTCCTGTTTCATTGGCCCCTGCTGCATTCTAGCCCATAAGCGGACAATTCCGGCATTCCAGCCGGGGAGACCAGGTCAGAATTCATAGCCCGATTCATAGCCCGGAGCCTGGCTTCATTCCTCCACCCGGCATTCCCTCGTTGTGCCGGCTGTCCGGTTCGCTGAAATCCGCGACACCGACCCGAATCACTGTGTGGGCGTTGCTCCGCTTCGCGGCGGGATCGGCGGCCTTCACAGGGGGTCCTTTCGCCGCCGTCTCTTCAGTCCACGCTCCATAAACGCGGCCGTTGTAGGATGCGATTCCGCTGTAATCCCCCATAAAATCTCCCGCAGCCACGAAGGGCGTATGGCTCCAGGCGTAGTTCGCGAAGCTCTTACCCCCGTCTGTGGAACGCGCCAGCGTGACCACGGTCTTGTGGTCATCCGGATCTCCCCGGCGATCATAAAAGATGACAGAAAAGGCGCCACTCACTGGATCGAGCGCCGACCATTGAAAAAACTGATCGCTTCCATCGTGGATCGGGTCGTCGTTCACCCGCACAGGCGCACCCCAGGTCTGACCACCATCGGTTGAACGGGAACAGAACACGTCAATGTCCCCGTAGCGGTAATCGCTCCAGGTGACGTACAGGCGAGCGTGGCGGAAATCTCCGCTTCGTGGATCGACGCCGATCTGCGGAAAGCCGTTGGCGCGCTCAAAGTCCTGGACCGCGAACATGATGGGCGCGGTATGAAGAATGTTTGCGACGCGGGAGAACGACTTTCCACCGTCGCGGGAGGTTGTGAACTGGATGTGATTGCCCTTCGACCAGACTGCGTACAAGGTGCTGTCCGCGCCCACTGCCCCATCGAACCCCTCCAGCGCTCCATTGTCGTCGCGGGGAAGCCCTGGACTTTGGTCGATTTCCATGGGCCGGGTCCAGGTTTTTCCGTCGTCGGTAGAACGCGAAAGCACCATGCGGGAATCGGCGAGACTCCATCGGGTCCACGCAATGTAGAGATTGCCCGCATGTGGCCCATGACTCGTGTCCGCTACGACATACGGCTTGTCTTCCATGGGGATGCCGGGCTCCTGCTGCTGGACTGACACGGCGACAGCAGGTTCATCCCACGTCTTTCCTCCATCCAGCGATCGCCGCACAAAAATGCCGTTTGTATTGGCAGCATGGCCCCAATAGTTGTAAGTTCCCAGCTTATTGAACGCGATGTAGCAAAGGATCGCGTGGCCCTGGTTGTCAAATGTGACGGACACATCGCCGGATGTTTTGAAGTTGTCAGGGGCTACCCCCGCTGCGTGCGACCAGTGCTTCCCGCCGTCCTGGGAATAGAGAATGCTGGCGGGGACCTGATATGCGACGACGACCTGCTGCGGGTTCCGTGGATTCACCGCAACCGAGGGCTCACTGAAAAAACCCGGAGCAGTAACGGTCTGCACGACGCGTCCGGGAACAGGGCGCAAGGGTGCGGGCAGTTGGGCGAGCGACACCGCGGACCAAAGGATTGCCACTCCTGTTGCCACAAAAGCCGAACGGTAACGGTTCATTTTCATAAGTGTGTTCAACAAGAAGTTGCGAAATGGCCGAACCGCAGGCGGCCGCACTGCCAGATTGTTTCACAATCTGTTCCATAGAAGCTTGCCAGCGATTTCGCTGCAGCGAGATGGAACTCGTCTGCATCCGCGAGGCCGTTGCGGTCAGCGGCGTTTAAGATACGAAAGAAGCCTTCTATGGTCAGCAACCTTCATCGCGTTCTCGAACTGGTCGGTTCCGGCTTTCAGCGTCACAGGGTCCTGGTGGTCGGCGATCTGATGCTGGATACCTACGTCTGGGGTGAGGTGAGCCGCATTTCGCCGGAAGCGCCCGTACCGGTGCTGCGGTCCGTTCGCCGCAGCCATGTACCCGGCGGCGCGGCCAATGTGGCAATGAACCTTGCGGGGCTTGGAGTTCAAGTATACCTTGCAGGATTTTCCGGAAATGACGAGGTAGGAAGCACCTTGCGCGACCTGCTCGCATTGTCGGGGATATCCACGGATTCCGTGTGTCGCTGGCAGCGTCCCACCATTTCCAAGACGCGGATCATGGCGGGCCGGCAGCAATTGATGCGTCTCGATGTGGAGACTCCCACAAATCCCAGCCTTGCGGAGATAGACGACTTGCTGGAACGCATCCAATCGCAGATTGACGGTGTTGGAAGCGTCATTCTCTCCGACTACGCGAAAGGGGCGCTGCCCGAGCGCGTTTGCCAATATGCCATCGCGCAAGCGCAGTCGCGGAACATTCCCGTGCTGGTGGACCCCAAGGGCAATGACTTTTCCAAATATCGAGGCGCCACAACGATCTGCCCCAACCTGCATGAGCTTTCCGCGTGCACCAATTTGCCAATTCAGGAAACCGGGGCTCTGATGTCCGCAGGCCGTGACCTGGTCGAATCCCTGGCGCTTGAATATCTGACGGTAACCATGAGCGAACGCGGCATCCGCGTGCTCCACAAAAACCCGGAGCGGGACCTGCAGGCGTCCGCGCAGGCGCGGGAGGTTTATGACGTTTCCGGTGCCGGTGATACCGTCATCGCGACGCTGGCCGCCTGCGCCGCTGCAAAACTGGATCTGGAAAGCACAATCCAACTGGCAAACCTTGCGGCCGGTATCGTCGTGGGCCGCGTTGGAACGGTGCCAATCGGTCGCGCCGACCTGCAGGCTTCTTTATCGACTGAGGTGACGCAGAGCACAAATGAGAAAATCGTCGACCGGTCGATTCTGGCGGAACGAGCGGCCCAGTGGCGCAGCCGTGGAGAGAAAATTGTTTTCACCAACGGCTGCTTTGACCTGCTGCACGTCGGACACATCACTCTGCTGGAAGATGCTCGCCGGATGGGCGATCGCCTTGTGCTGGGCATTAACAGTGATGCGTCTGTACAACGGCTCAAAGGGCCTGCGCGTCCTATTGTCGGGCAGCACGAGCGGGCCCGCATTCTGGCCGCGCTTGCTTCGACAGACGCGATTGTGATCTTTGAGGAGGATACGCCGTTTGAAACGATAGAGACGCTGCGTCCGGATGTACTCGTGAAAGGCGGCGACTACACTGAGGCCAGGGTTGTCGGCGCGGAACTGGTCCGCAGTTGGGGCGGCCGGATCGCGATTGTTCCCACGGTGGCGGGTTTCAGTACCACCAATATCGTCAAGAAAATGGCTGGCAACGAGTTAAGAACTCAGGAGAAAGCATGATCATCGTAACCGGCGGAGCGGGTTTCATCGGCAGCAACCTGATCCATGAACTGAACCGCGCCGGAGAAAACGAAATCTTCTGCGTCGATAACCTGCGCAACAACAGCGGCAAATTTCTCAATCTTCAGGAAGCGGTCTTCAGTGACTACATGGACAAGGCCGAGTTTCGCCGCGCCATAGCCTCCCGCTCTCTGTCCGCCAGACGCATTCGCGCCATTCTGCATCAGGGGGCCTGCTCCAACACGCTGGAAGACGACGGCGCCTACATGATGGACAACAACTTTACCTACTCGAAGGAGTTGCTCCACTTCGCGCTGCAAAACCGCATCCCTTTCGTGTACGCCTCGACCGCCGCCGTCTATGGCCTGAGCCAGCGCTTCAGGCCCGAACCGGAGAACGAGCGCCCCCTGAACGTGTACGGCTTCTCCAAGCTTGTGTTTGACAATTACGTTCGGCGCTTGCTGCCGACCATCGAAAGCACAGTGGTGGGGCTCCGCTATTTCAACGTCTATGGCAGGCGCGAGCAGCACATGGGACGCATGTCTTCCGTGATGCACCACTTCAACGCGCAGCTGAAAGCTACGGGCGTGATCCGAATCTTTCAAGGCTCCGGCGGATATGGGGACGGAGAACAGCGCCGCGACTTCGTCTACGTCCGCGACATTTGCCGCATGAATCTTTTCTTCGCTGGACTCGGCGACGAGAGCAAGCGCGCTTCTATGGGACGCCTGCAGGAAACGTATCAAGGAATCTTCAACGCCGGAACAGCGAACAGCCGCAGCTTCAATGATGTCGCAAGAGCCTTGATCCAGTTGAACGGGCCGCGCACAGGTGACGCCACGATTGAATACGTCCCGTTTCCTGCGGATCTTGCAGGGCGCTACCAGCACTTTACCCAGGCCGACATCACGATGCTGCAGCAACAGGGTGGCTACACGCGAGCCTTTACGACGCTGGAAGATGGCATCGCGGAGACGTTCGCAAGCGCCTGAACTGTAGACCATCAGCCACAATCCCACCCATCGTGCGGCTTCTCCCAGAAATTTTATCTACCGACAGTCGCTCGCTCCGTGCTGGCGGAAAGCTTTGCGGTACGCTCCTGTTTCTCCCACGCGAAGGGGCGGCCGTCAATGGCCCGCTTGATTGTCTTGAGCAGAACCAACGAAAACACCTGGCGATAGGTGAAGCGCTGAATCCAGATGTGGAAGAGCAGCCAGCCATCACCTTTGTTGGCAGCGTGGCGCGGCTCCAGCAGAAACGCAATGGTGGACGCGAAAAAATCGACCGTAATAAAAGCGAGAAAATAGACGATCAGCTTTTCGAAGCTGGCGGTGCTGGCCGCCTCTGGATGGAAATAATGATCCACCAGATAATGCACCACGCCAGCAACAAACATCAGGTCAATAAACGGCGAAAACAGAGGCAAGATGATCTGAAACACGATCATATTGGGCAACGCGAACAGACCAAGCGCGCGGTTCCTCAGAAAGGAGCCGCGATGTTTCGCGACTGCCTGTAGAATTCCGAATGACCAGCGGAAGCGCTGGCGCATAAGCCCCCTCATATTATCGGGTGCTTCCGTAAACGCCAGAGCACGATCCTCATACACGACCTTGAGGCCTTGCTGCAGCAGATTCATTGTCAAATCGGCATCTTCCGCAACCGTGTTGACGTGGTACCCTTCCGCAGCCTTGACCGCCGCAGTGCGCCACGCGCCAATTGCGCCCGGAACAACCGTGACTACGTTGAACAGATCGAGAGCGCGCCGCTCAAAATTCTGGCTGGTGATATATTCCAGCGCCTGCCAGCGCGTCCAGAGATTGATGCGATTGCCCACCTTCGCGTTCCCCGCCACAGCTCCTACCGACGGGTCCGCCATGCGCGGAATCAACCGTGAAATCGCGTCCGGCGCAATGACCGTGTCCGCATCGATACCTACGTAAATCTCTTCCGTTACGTGTTGCAGACCAAAATTCAGCGCTTCGGCTTTGCCGCCATTCGGTTTGGTCAGCACCAGCAGCCGTCCGGAAGCGATGGCGTCCGGCACTGCGTTTTGAGCTGCTTCCAGCGTGGAGTCGGAAGAACCGTCGTCAATGACGATGACACGGAGGTGCGGATAGTCCGACCCGAGCACGGATCGAATGGTTCGCGCAATTACTTTTTCCTCGTTGTATGCCGGAATCAGGACGGCGACCTGTGGAAGATATTCCATCGCGCCGGGATAGAGTCTGCGCTTGCGGAGCCGATCGATGATGGCGAAGATGCCGACGACAATCAACCTGCCCGTCATCAGAATGTCGCCCACAAAGAAGATAAGAATGACAGTGTGGTTGAAAAACGCAATCAGGCGGAATGCGATCGCATCGACCCGCGCCCGCCACCGCTGCGCCGGCGGAACCGGCGGCATCACCTGATCGCGCGTCTTGCCAAGAAGTTCCGAAACCGGAACAATTTTGTAGCCGTTGGCACGCAGGGTGTCGATCAGCAGCGGCAGCGCCGCAACCGTCACCGACCGGTCGCCGCCGCCGTCGTGCAGCAGAATGATGCTGCCGCGGAACTGCGGCTTGGTCTTCATCATTTTCAACTGGCTCAGCACCGCCTGGGTAATCTGCTGCGGTGTTTTGCGCGGATGCTCATTCCAGTCGTCCGTGTCGATCTTGTCCCCGATGATGATGTATCCCATCTGCTCCACGTGATCGACGGGCGCAGCCTGGTCGTTGGTGTCCGGTTCCTGATCGATCGAATAGGGTGGCCGGAAATATAGCGGCTGTACACCCAATTCCGCGGCAAAAAGCCGCTCCGTCAAATTCAGTTCAAACGATAGCTGCCGGGTGGAGATCTGGCTGATATCGGGGTGGGTGAAGGTGTGATTGCCAATCTCATGCCCCTCCCGGTAGTAGCGTTTCAGCAGGCCGATGTTGTCCTGTGCCTCTTCGCCAATCACCATAAACGTGGCGGAGACATGCTCGCGCTTCAGCACGTCCAGGATCTTTGGCGTCCAGGTCGGGTCGGGACCGTCGTCGAAGGTCAAGGCCAGTTCGTTGGGCCGATAGCCGTATTGCTGCACCGTATAGGACTGGGGAAAGACCTGCATCTGCTCACCGACGGCGAGATTGGAATCGGCGTCGATCTGGACCAACCGCTTGCCGTCGTGCGGACGCCCAATCACTTTCAGCACGTCGCCATCGCCTTCGGTGTTAACGTCCGCGCCGGGCGGTATGACGGCCAGCGACTGCGCCGCGTTGGCATCCATCGGCGTGTTCCATATCCTCCAGAGTGTGGGGTCTTCGCTGCCCAGGCGCCACAGGGCGAAGGTCTGGATGCCCAGCTCGCGCGCTGCGCGCATCTCGTTCAGCGCCGTCACAGCATCCAGGTACCAGACCTCGTGGCGCGTATGTGCGTCCTCGTCATCGTATGCAAAGTGCATGTTCAGCGAATCAGTGTCCATTACAGGAGCGGCTTCGGAATCGGAGGCCTCCTGCCAGGCATCCTGAATCGCAAGATCGGCCGAATCCAGCACCTTGCCGGGGACGGTCCTGTGATGTTTCTTTGTAGGAAGCGAGAGCGTCCAGTCATACCCGTAGTCCCCGATGCTGCAAATCAGTTTGCTGCGCGGAACCACCTTCACCGCCTGCTGAAGATTGCGGACGA
This sequence comes from Acidobacteriaceae bacterium, assembly GCA_027323885.1. GTDB lineage: Bacteria > Acidobacteriota > Terriglobia > Terriglobales > Acidobacteriaceae > JAKAAZ01. The sequence goes on along the minus strand of DAHVZT010000088.1, from coordinate 42,893 downwards.
ACCACTCCTGGCCAGCGATGGGGCCCGGTTTACCGCCGGCCTCATGCTGGTCATAGTTCATCAGAATGATGCCGTCGGTGTGGTCGGCGTAGAACTTGAAATCCCAATCGTCATCATCGACAGGAACGTTGATGTAGAGACGCAGGTGTCGCGCGTGCATCTGCGCGTACAGGTCAGCCACCATAGTCCGATACGCTGGCTGGGCGACGGACGGAATGGCTTCGAAATCGAGGGAAATCCCGTGGTAGCGCGGATTCGCCGCCAGCAGAGCCATTACCTGCTGCTCGAATGTTGCCCGGGCTGCGGGGTTCAGAAGAAATTTCTGTACAGTGTCGGAGCGGAAACCATCCGTAATCTGGTTGAAGTTGTTGACCAGCGGGAACACTTCCGTATCTTCATGCGCATCGGCAATGGCGCGCGCGACCTTGTTCTCCTGATCGATGTTGTGAACGCCCTTGCCGTCGACCACCGCGTAGGGGTGATTGTCGAAGGTAAAGGCGGTCAGTTTTCCATCCGGCGTGATCACATGCAGCCAGTCCGTAAACAGCAGGTCGATGTCATGCATGTGGTGCTTTAAAGACGTATAGCTGGCCGCGTCATAATCGACGTAATAGGCCGCACGCAGGCCCACGCCGGAATTGAAAGGAATGTCCGACGGACGGCGGTGGCGTTTGAGACGCAAAGCGCGCTGGCTTGATTTGGATTTTTTCCCGGAAACATAGGGCAGCGGCTTGTAATTCCGCTTGGGGGTCGGCAGCAACAGCTCAGGCAGCTTTTCCCGCCGCAAAACATTGATGCCAAACGCGATCAGCACGATCGTGGACAGGACGGCGAGCACGTCAAAGACGCGGCGCAACCGCTTCCATCGTTTCCGGCCCGGATCATAGAAAATTGGCTTCATGTGGTTGAACTGAGCAGCTCATCCGGCGCGACACCGGTCACGCCGTTCAGAGTCATCCTATCTCCAAAATCGGATCGAGCAGCTAGTATCATTCATCCATTGATGCTATATCTGCTGCGCCACGCCTCCAGGCACGTAATCCTCGCACTTGCGGCAGGTTTCCTGTTGCGGCTATGGTTCATCCATTATTATCCGGTGGTGGAGGGCGATTCTCTGGTCTATGGAGAACTCGCGCGCAACTGGTTCTGGAACCATATTTACGGATTTACCCGCGCCACCGGGATTCATCCTACACTGATCCGGCTGCCGGGCTATCCTCTGCTTCTCGCAATCTGCTTCTCCATTTTCGGTGTCGGCCACTACGGTCCTGTTCTTGCCTTACAGGCAATCCTCGACCTTGCCACATGCCTGCTGTTGGCTGGTTTCTCAGCTCGCGCCATGGGGAGACGCGCCGGCATTGCAACACTTTATCTGGCGGCGTTGTGTCCCTTCACCGCGAACTACGTTGCTTCGCCGTTAACGGAAACTCCCACTCTGTTCTGCATCGCCCTTGGCCTGTACGCCCTCCTCCGTTACGCGGAAACGCCGGCGTATAACGGCTGGTTCTGGGCGCTGGTTTTCAGCATCAGCTATGCGGCCATGCTTCGGCCCGATGGGGCGCTTTTGGGACTGGTGCTCGTGCCCGCTATGTTTTGGTATGCAGCGCCCCGCATTTCCCCATCCAGGAGCCTGAAGATGGCGCTGGCTTGCACTCTGCTGACCCTTGTTCCGTTCTTCGTCTGGACGGTCCGCAACGCGATCACCATGCACGTTTTTCAGCCGCTCGCCCCCAGGTATGCCAACGATCCCAATGAATATATTCCACGCGGATGGATTCGTTGGGTGCAAAGCTGGTCTGCGGATTACGCCTCCACGGCTGAGATTTACTGGAACGTCAATGGCGCCCCCATCGATCCAAATCTGCTTCCTTCCCGTGCCTTCGATGACCCTCAGCAAAAGCTGGAAACCTCGAGGCTTTTTGCCGAGTACAACAAGACCCAAGTGATGTCGCCCACGCTGAGCAAGGGATTCGGAAGGCTCGCGCAGCAACGGATACAGCACAGCCCTTTGCGTTTCTATGTGGAACTGCCACTCCTGCGTTTGGCGGATATGTGGCTGCGCCCGCGCACCGAGGCCCTGTGGATCGAGCTGCGCTGGTGGGAGTACGGGCATCATCCTGCGGAGACAATTTTTTCCTGGTGCTACGGCGCCCTCAATCTGATCTACCTGCTCCTCGCAGCCTGGGGCATTCGCCGAAAAGTCGCGTTCGCGCCGGTGATGCTCGGCTATGTTGTCGCCCGATGCCTGTTGCTGCTGACTCTGGAAACTCCGGAATCTCGCTATACGCTGGAATGCTTCCCGATCATCTTCATTTTCGCCGGAGCCGCGCTCGGAGGGCCCGGACATCGCGACCAACCTACTTCTGCACCACCTGGGTCTTGGAGTCCGTCTTGAAGTTGAACACGGAAGATGGAATTTTCTTGTTGTATTGGATGTTGCGATAGTATGCGGTCCGCGAATCTCCAGAAGTTTCGAACATGATCTGCTTCAAGGAGATCGCCCGGGCCGGATCGACCCAGATCGTCAGGTGTGAGATCGTATTGCGGTCCGCGGCGACCTTGCTTACTAAATCCAGCTTGGCCGTCTGCATGCCGTCAATCGTTTCCATCCCTTGATACGTGATGTCCCAGCTCTTTTTCAAATCGCTGCCGCTGGCACCGAAACCCAGCGCAAGATAGCTCTCAAACTGATCTTTCTTCTCGCCCGCATGAATCACAGTCATCTGATCGATCTGCGGCTGGTAAAACTTCAACACACCATCCCGAAACACGACCGTTTTTTTGGCGGGTTGGCCGTCATACGTAAGAATCCTGGCGGCCATTTGCGTGGCTGTTCCGGAGCGCAGAAAGTAAATGACTCCCGTCTGCGTATCGGTACTGCTGACCACGCGCTCAAACTGGTCCCACTGGAAGTCTGCCTGCGCCGAATGGAAGTTCGCCGCGGCTTTGTCCATTTGCGCCAGAACTTTGTCGAGCGCTGCGTTGCCTGCAGACTGCGCCTGCGCCTGATTCAGGTTCACCAATAGAACCAGGGCAAACAGCACCGAAAAAATTCGGCAGCCCGCAGCCGCCCAGGATTTTTGTATCCGCATGGTAGATTCCCTCACTTATCGGTGCGCCCATACGCGATAGGCGATGATTTTGCCGCTGGGCGACTTGATGGCTTGGTAACGAACGATCGCGACATCTCCTGAAATAGGCTGAATGACAGCCTGCAGTTGCGATTTCAAGTCTCCTCCGTCCCGGAAAGAAGCTACCGTAGCCGCGTCGATTTCATAGGTGAGGCCGCTGCGACCGTCACTCTGGACCAGGACCTGACTTGGTGGAACGATCCGCTCCACAGGCTTGTCGTTGAAGTTGATGACATGCGGAGAGATGAAAATGAACAGTAGAATCAACGTCACCATCACGTCGTAGTGCACGCTGCCGCGCTGATACGTCCATAGAATGTAATTACGAAGAATTCTTTTCAAGACTGCCTCTCAAAAATGTACGATGCCAAGTCTCGCCCTAGCGGGGCCTGATCGCAGTTTCTCCGTTCATGTACGGCACAAGAACATCAGGAATTCTTACGCTTCCATCCGCCTGCTGGTAGTTCTCCATGACGGCCAGCCAGGTCCGGCCCACCGCCAGGCCGCTGCCATTCAGTGTATGCACGAATTCAATTTTTTTCTGTCCCTCCGGCCGGAACCGGATGCTGGCGCGCCGCGCCTGGAACGACTCGAAATTCGAACAGGAGGAGATTTCCCGGTACACGTTCTGCCCTGGCAGCCAGACTTCCAGATCATAAGTTTTCGCGGCTGAAAACCCGAGATCGCCGGCGCATAAGCTCACCACGCGGTACGGCAAGTTCAAGGCCTGCAGAATTGCCTCGGCATGCCCGGTCAGCCTTTCATGCTCTTCATACGAGTCCTCTGGCCTTGAAAACTTTACCAGTTCCACCTTCTGGAATTGATGCTGCCGAATCAATCCTCGGACATCCTTCCCGTGCGAACCAGCCTCCGCGCGAAAGCACGGCGTATAGGCAACCAGAGAGATCGGAAGCTGGCTTTCCTCCAACACCTCGTCACGAAAAAGATTGGTCACGGGCACTTCCGCTGTCGGAATCAGCCAATGATCGCTTCCTTCGCAGCGAAACAGATCTTCCTGGAATTTAGGCAGCTGCCCGGTGCCGAACAGGGACGTTGCATTCACCATGAACGGCGGCAAAACTTCCCTGTATCCATGCTCGCGCGTATGGGTGTCGAGCATGAAATTCGCCAGCGCGCGTTCCAGGCGCGCGCCCTCGTCCCAATACACAGCGAACCTGGCGCCGGAGATTTTGGCTGCGCGTTCAAAGTCCAGGACGCCCAGGCGCTCGCCTATCTCCCAATGCGGCTTAGGCGAAAACTCGAAATTGCGTGGCGTACCCCAGCGGCGAACCTCAACGTTGTCTTCGGCGCTTGTTCCGTGCGGGACACTTGCGTGGGGCACATTGGGAACCTGCTGCAGCAAGTTTTGCATCTGCTGCTCGCTCTGCAAGACCTCCGCCTGGCATCGTTCGATTTCGTCCTTCAGAGAGCGGGTCCGCTGCATCTGTTCTTCCGCGGGCGTACCGCTCTTTTTAAGCTGCGCCACCTGGGCAGAGAGCGCATTTCGCTCCGCCTTCAGCGCCTCCGACCGGGTAATGGCATCGCGGCGCCGCTCGTCGACTTCTTTGAAGTCCGAGAGAATAGCTCCCGCATCCGGTCCGCGCAGAGCGAGCCTCCGCTGGATCTCGGCCAGATTTTCCCTCACCAGACGCAAATCAAGCATAAGCGTTCATTTTACTGGATCAACAGGAGTCATTCTGGATGCGCCGAAGAATGGCAGGTCAAACCGTCTCTCCGTTACTGACCTAGTGACCTGAAGTTGACGGTACGGCGAAGGACCGTCTCGTTCGCGGATTTCTCGTCCTGATCTTCCGGATGGTGTTCCTGCAAAACCCCGTGCAGAACGTAATAACCCTCGTCGTCGCGGGTCCGGCCCTTGCCGCGAAGAATAGTACCCCGGAAGGAATACCAGATGCCATGCACAACGCGAGTCTGGAACTGCAACTGGGAACCCTGCACGGACGCATGGTCGAAGAAGAATGTAAGCGGAGTGTTGCGGTCCGTTTCCGCGTCTCCAAGACGGGTGATATATCCGCTTATCTTCTTGCGCTGGATCTCCAACTCGATCGATTCATTCAGATGGTCAAACCCATAAGCTCCCGAAACGTCTTTCGGCAGCGTCGAAATTTGGCCGTCCGGGTCGCTCGCGCTTGGATCGTCCGGAGACTCAGCATTGCCCGCCTGAGAGCGCGTGTGCAGGCTGGGAGCGGTGACCTGTTGCAGCAGGTTGGGCTGCGCTGCTAACGCAAAACTAGCTGCAGCCCCCGCCGCAAACACGCAACATACAAAGACGAGGCGAACGCTGAAGCAGGCATAGACCGTGCATGCTGACGCAGTCGCGGTGCGTTCTGGTCGACGGGAGCGCATGGACGCCTTTCCGGGTTCCAGACCTTAAAGGAAAACGCTCTCCGCCCCAGGCAGCGCTTTCCCTCTCCGAATCTCTTTCGGTCTGGCAAATACACCCACTCGCATCAGAATCTTTCTTGCCAGTCCCGTCAAGGGAATTTCTCCCAGATCAACACTCGATTTCCAGTCCCGAGCGATACCGTCGGCAAGCACCACCGCCTCTTCCGGCACTCCATACACGCTTACGTAGTAATTCGTGTTCGTGATGGAGTGACGAACTCGCAGAAGAGGCTGCAAATCTTCCGCCTGGGGAGGAAGCATCGGCAATTCCCACATGCCCGGCATCAACGACGATTCTTTCGTTCTCTGGACCAGCAATACCGAGACTGCGGTTGGACTCCCATCCACCGGTTTCCGTATCAGTGCGTACGCCACTTTCCGGCTCAACATCTGCTTGCGCGATTTGGATGGATGTTCGCCACGGGTTTGGCAGTACGGACGAACCGGACACTTTGCACAGGTGGGCAGGCGCGGCAGACAAACCGTAGCTCCGAGTTCCATCATTGCCTGGTTGAAAGCTCCCGGAAGTTCCGGATCGAGCAGCCGCGAGGCGTGGGCTTTCAGGTGCGCTGCCGAAAGTCGTCGCTCGGCTGCGCCCTTGCCGAAGAGCCGCATCAACACTCGTTCGACATTTCCATCCACCACCGCTACGGCTTCCCCATGCGCAATGCTGGCTATCGCCGCGGCTGTGTAGTCGCCCACGCCGGGAAGTCTTCGCAATTCCATGCAGGAACCCGGCAGCGAACCGCCGTGCTCGCGGACCAGCAGCTGCGCCGCGTCATGGAGTAGGCGGGCGCGCCGGTAATATCCCAGACCGCTCCACCCGGTCAGGACCTCCGGTTCACTTGCCAGCGCGAGCGCCACCACGGACGGAAACCGCTCGATAAAACTCTTGTACCGCCCGATCACAGCAGCCACCCGCGTCTGTTGCAGCATGACCTCGGAAACCCAGATGCGGTACGGATCCCGCGTGCTTCGCCATGGGAGGTCGCGCGCGTTCTGCGCAAACCAGGCGAGCAGATCCGCACGAAAAGCCGGAATATTCTCGTCCGTCAAGCCCGCAGGTTCCATAGCTGCGATTCTAACCGCGAGCATCGCCAGGTCCGCAGCTTTCTTGAGATGGCGGCAATTGGCTCGATCTGGCGTAGCTCTCAGCACCGCGAGAATGGGTGGCCGGCCTGCTCATAGCGCCGGCTTTGCTTTTCCGGTTGAGGCGGTTGCCCGAGGCAGCAGATTCTGAGATCGCGCCATAATGAACCTTCTGAAAGCTCCGGCATTGCCGCCGGGGACAGGCCCGGAGGCATACGCAATTGAAAACATCCTGGAAAGTTTCAGTCCACGGATCCTGACGACGCGCAACGTGCCCAAAGCGATCTGATTGCGAACAGCCCAGCGGGAAACGAACGTCACACCCAAGCCAGCTTCCACAGCGCTCAACAGTCCTTCTGTGGAATCAAGTTCCATGGTCGGTCGCAATTCCTTTTTGCTCAGGCCTGCCTTTGCAAGCGCCAGTTCAACTACCCGGCGGGACCCGGATCCAAGCTCCCTTGTCAGCAGCGCCGCACTCTTCAAATCGGAGACTTCGATCTCGTGTTCTGCCCATTCATGCCCCGCCGGAACGACCAGTACCATGCGGTCTTCCATGAAAGGTTCCGATTTGATGTCTTTGCGCAGGGTCGGCCCCTCCACCAGTGCAAGTTGGATTTTCTGCTGGCTGAGAGATTCCACAACATCATCCGTGTTGCGGCTGACCGCGGTAATTTCGACCCTGGGATATTGCCGCAAAAACTCCGCGATGAAGTTCGGCAGCAGATACTGTCCAATGGTCTGCGAAGCTCCGATCGTGAGCTTTCCGGCATGGGTGCCGGACACTTTTGCGACTGCCTCAAACGCCTCGTTGGAAATCTGCTTGATTTGCTCCGCGAACGGCAAAAGCGTCCGGCCCGCCGCAGTCAAAACGATTCTACCTCCCGCGCGGTCGAACAGCGGTACGCCGTATTCATCCTCCAATGCCTTGATCTGCTGGGTGACCGCGGGCTGGGTCAGAGAGAGTTCATCCGCCGCCCGGCGAAAGTTCAGATGATGGGCCACGATGCGAAATACTTTGAGCCGAAAGTTTTCCATTCTGGGGCTTACCGCGCGCGATGCGGAGACAACGCATCCACGTGCGCGCTAGTGTCTCAACAATAACGGAGCCATGCAGTTCTGGCGAACTCCGGACTGCGGCAGGCTAGTATGGTGTCTGAGTTCCTGAAGGCGCTCCTGCCCCTGGAGCTGCACTCCGCTCAAGCTTCGGCCTTGGAGGACCATGCCATACATCTACATCGATAAGGTTTTGAATGAACTCCGTGACGAACTGCTGGGCGCCATGCACGCCGCTGTGGAGCGGGAATTGCGCCAGGGCAGGGTGGATGTCGGCAAACTCTATCGAGCCTTTACACGCGCCGCCGCCGGACAGGTCTCAAATCCAGTGCGCGTCTCTGACCGATGCGTGGCGACGACAACCGGAAAACCATCCAGACCGCGCGCAGGGTCTTCTCAATCGACAACGTAGCTATTCGATGACGCGCACCGCGCCACGTCCGACCAGTTCTTCCACGCGCTCCACAAAGCCCTTGTCTGCGGCAACGGAAAGACCTTCGGGTTCCAGCACCACCAGAAAATCGTCCACCTGTTCAAAATCCAGAAGAATCTTCCCAGGCCCCGGCTTTGCCACGATCATCGCATGCAATTGCGTGAGTGAAGCCTCGCTCGACCGGTCCAGCGGAATACGGATGCGCATGCTCGATGGCAGCTTCACCTTGACATCTTCCAGCGCAGTGATGCTGTTGACGGCCAGCTTCGGCGCTGCGTCCTCTTCGCCGCGCAATACCCCGCGGACCAGCACCGGCACGTCAATCTTCAGCTTGTCGGCAAGCTTTTTGTAGGCCTCCGGAAAGCAGATCAGTTCGATCTTTCCAGTCAGGTCCTCCAATGCCGCCTGGGCATACAGATCCCCTTTGCGAGACTTGGCCACCCGGAGCCCGACGATGATCCCGGCAACGGAGATTTCATTTTCGTTCTGCTGGTCGCGCCTTCCTGTACTCGGCGCGGGTGTCATCTCCAGCGCCGTCTGCGTGTCGACCACCCCGGGCAGGTTGCGCAGCTTGTCCTCATATCTGCCCAGTGGATGGCCCGAGACATAGAATCCAAGCACATCTTTTTCATGCTGCAGCCGCTGCGATTCGTCCCAATCTGGCACGTTCGGCAGTTCTTCCTGTTTTGTGGTTGCGGGATTCGCAGGCCCGTCGTTGAACAGCCCAAATAAACCATGCTGACCGGCTGCAACATCGCGCTGCGACTTCTGCGCCCTTTCGATCGCCTTGTCCACGGCAGCCATCAGAGCGGCGCGCGGACCGAAACAATCGAGCGCTCCGCTTTTGATCAAGGATTCGAGCACGCGCTTGTTCATCACCCGCAGATCGATGCATTCACAAAAATGCCAGAACGATTTGAAGGAGCCACAGTCCACTTCCACCGCGGCACGCGCCTGCAGAATGGAGTCGATCGCATTGCGCCCCACATTCTTGACGCCGGCAAGTCCAAAGTGGATCGCCTCTCCGCGCGGCGTGAAATCCGCGTCGCTCGTGCGCACATCCGGCGGTTCGACGGCGATTCCCATTTCGCGGCACTCTTTGATGTACTTCACCACGTTGTCGGGCTTGCTTACTTCAGAGGTCAGCAGCGCAGCCATAAACTCGCGCGGGTAATGCGTCTTCAGGTAAGCCGTCTGGTAAGCCAATAGCGCGTACGCAGCCGAGTGGGACTTGTTGAATCCGTACCCGGCGAACTGCTCCATCAGATCGAAGATGCTCTCGATAATCTTTCTTGGATACTTTCGCTCGACCGCGCCCTCCACGAAGCGATCTCGCTGCTTCGCCATTTCCTCCGGGTTCTTTTTGCCCATCGCCCGGCGCAGCAGGTCGGCTTCGCCCAAGGAGTAGCCAGCGAGCACATTGGCGATCTGCATGACCTGTTCCTGATAAAGAATGACCCCAAGAGTCTCCTTCAACAGGCCTTCAAGTTCAGGCAACTTGTACTCAATGGGCTTGCGGCCCCACTTGTAATCCACGAACAGATCGATCATGCCGCCCTGGATTGGACCTGGACGATACAACGCATTCAGAGCGGTGAGATCGGCAATAGAGTCGGGTTTGTAACGGCGCAGCACGTCGCGCATTCCGCTGGATTCAAACTGAAACACCCCAGAGGTCAGCGCGCGGTGAAAAACCTGCTCATACGTGCGCTTGTCATCCAGCGGCACAGTCTCCATGTTCAGCTCGATTCCGCGATTCACGCGGATCAGACGCAGAGCTTCATGAATTACGGTGAGCGTGGTCAGGCCCAGGAAATCCATCTTCAGCAGACCAATCTTCTCAACCGCTTTCATGTCGTACGCGGTCACAATTTCGTCGTTCTTGTTGCGGCTCAGGGGCACCAGATTGGTCAGCGGTTCCGGAGCGATCACCACGCCCGCGGCATGCACGCCCGCCCCGCGAGCCAGCCCCTCCAGCCTGCGCGCCACATCGATGACTTCCCTTACCTGCTTGTCGCTCTCGTAAAGCTGCCGCAGCGGTTCCGATTCCTTCAGCGCATCGTCAATGGTCATGCCGATGGTCGCCGGGATCAGCTTGGCAATTTTGTCGACCTCACCGTAAGGGATGGCCATCGCGCGGCCCACGTCTTTGATCGCAGCTTTGGCCGCCATGGTGTTGAACGTGATGATCTGCGCCACCTGCTCGCGCCCGTACTTGCGAGTCACGTAGTCGATAACTTCACTGCGCCGGTTCATGCAGAAATCGATGTCGATATCGGGCATGGATACGCGTTCCGGGTTCAGGAAGCGCTCGAACAACAGATCTCCCTGCAATGGATCGACGTCGGTAATTCCCATCACGTAGGAGACAAGCGATCCTGCCGCCGAACCGCGTCCCGGTCCCACCGGTATGTCCTGTTCCTTCGCGTAGCGGATGAAGTCCCAGACGATGAGAAAGTAGCCGGAAAACTTCATCTGCTGGATGCAGTCAATTTCGCGTTGCAGCCGCTGTTCGTATTCCTCCGTCGTGTGACGCAATTTCCCGCTGTCGCGCAGGTGCAGCACCGTGGTCTCCAACCGGCGGCGGAATCCTTCGCGGCACACCTTCTCAAAATAGCTGTCGATGGTGAAGCCCGGCGGCACATCGAACTGCGGAAACGGGTCTGTAATCTTATTGATCTTCACGTGGCAGCGCTCGGCGAATTGCATGGTGCGCGCCACTACCTCTGGTGTCTGGGAAAAGACCTGCAGCATCTCTTCGGCAGATTTCACATAAAACTGGTCGCCATCGAACCGAAATCGCTTTTCGTCATGGATGGTGCTGCCCGTCTGGACGCACAACAGAACGTCGTGCGCATGATGGTCGTCATGGCCGATGTAGTGGCTGTCGTTGGTTGCAATCAGCGGAATGTCCAGGTCTTTTTCCAGCCGGAACAGGTCCGCGTGGATCTTTTTTTCCAGCTCCAGCCCCTGGTCCTGGATCTCCAGAAAAAAATTGCCGCGTCCAAAGATCTCTTCATATTGCTTGGCCGTTGTGCGCGCGGCGTCGTAATTGTTCTTCATTAAATGGCCGCACAACTCGCCCGCCAGACAGCCGGAGAACCCGATCAGCCCTTTGGAATGTTCGGCCAGAAACTTTTTGCTGATGCGCGGCTTGCGATAGAAGCCATGCAGCGACGCCTCCGACGTGATGCGGACAAGATTGCGATAGCCCTCGTCGCTTTCCGCAATGACAAGCAGATGATGATACTGGTCCCCTTGCGGATCGGCGCGATGATCATCCTTTTGGCAGATGTAGAGCTCGCACCCTAAAATCGGATTGATGTCGTACTTTTTTGCCGTGTCGAAAAACTGCACCGCGCCATAGATGTTGCCATGGTCGGTCATGGCTACGGCCTTTTGACCCATTCCCTTAACGTGCTTGACGAGCTTCTCAACATCGCATGCCCCGTCAAGCAGCGAATAATCTGTATGCAAATGGAGATGGGTAAATTCAGCCATGATTTCTTTTTCCATTTTATCGGGCTGCCGCTGTGTGGCCCGCCGGACAGACTGAGGAAATCGAGGACAAAACTCTCCATCGCCATGCTGTAGTCGATCCGCGGAGGGAATCTGATCCTTTATGCCGAAATCCCCGCTCTGGCCACCTTCTGACTGCTGGACGGGATGAATAGCGCCCTCCAGGAATCGATGGAAAATGAGCAGCATCTAAATCAAAAGCGCCCTGGATTTGAACGACCATGATAGACACTCGAGCTCGCAACGGAAACACCACTACAATCCAGGAACCTGCAAGCTCCGGCTTGTCCCGAGCGTGGCGTGCGTTGCGCCATCGCAATTTTCGATTGTTTTTTGGCGGCCAAAGTATTTCGCTGATCGGTTCCTGGATGACCCGGCTTGCGACAAGCTGGCTCGTTTACCGGTTGACCGGCTCGGCATGGCTACTGGGCGTCATCGGTTTTGCGGGACAAATCCCGACCTTTCTGCTCGCGCCCTTCGCCGGAGTGTGGGTTGACCGCCTGAACCGCCAGCATGTTCTGGTCATCACGCAAACATTGGCTATGCTTCAGTCCCTCGCGCTGGCCGTGCTCACGTTGAGCCACAGAATCACAGTCAGCGAAATTCTCTGGCTAAGTGTTTGTCAGGGAATGATCAACGCCTTTGACATGCCGGGGCGTCAGGCATTCATGCTCGAAATGCTCGATGATCGCCAGGATCTTGGAAACGCCATCGCCCTCAATTCATCCATGGTCAATATGGCGCGGCTGGCCGGGCCTTCGCTTGCGGGTCTCGTCATCGCCGGATTCGGGGAGGGTTACTGCTTTCTCATCGATGGCGTCAGCTATCTAGCCGTGATCGCTTCCCTGCTGATGATGCGCCTGAATAGGTCCCGGATCGAACGCGCCGTCACTCCAATGCTGGCGCAACTGAAAGAAGGCTGGGCCTACGTCTCGGGATTCGCGCCGGTGCGGACGATCCTGTTGCTGTTTGCGGCAATCAGTTTAATGGGAATGCCTTTCACCGTGCTCATGCCGATCTTCGCCGCAAAAATTCTGCACGGCGGGCCGCATACTCTCGGCTTTCTCATGGGAGCTGTCGGAATCGGGGCTCTCGGATCGGCAATTTCGCTTGCATTTCGCAAGTCAGTTCTGGGTCTTGGCCGCATGATTGCCATCTCAGCGGCCATTTTTGGCGCAGGACTCATCAGCTTCGGAATGTCCCGTTGGCTGCCGTTGTCGCTCGTCCTGATGACCATCACGGGCTTTGGATTTATGCAGGGCATGGCCGCCAGCAACACGATCATCCAAACTGTCGTACCGCAGGACAAACGGGGCCGCGTGATGAGCTATTACACGATGGCCTTCGTCGGAATGGCGCCTTTTGGCAGCCTGCTTGCCGGAGGCCTGGCGCACCTTCTGGGAGCGCCGGCTACCATCATGATCAGCGGCGGCTTCTGCATCGCCGGATCTGCCTGGTACGTGACGCAACTTCCCACCATCAGGAAACACATTCGCCCGGTTTACCGCGAATTGGGCATTCTGCCACCGGACGTCCAAGCTGCATTTGCGGAAAGCACGGCTGACTAGGTTTTATATGCGTTCGATCTTCCCCAGCAGCACGAGATAACTCGTCATTCCGACCACAATCAGGATCCCCGCCAGCCCGAATGCCGGAGCGTACGAATGGCTCCAGTGGATGAGATAGCCTGTAATGATCGGCGCGGAAATTGCCGCGAACTGGCTGCCGAAATTCATAATTCCACCAACCCGGCCCGTGCTGTTGACGGGCACCAGAATGCTCGGCAGCGACCAGCCTACGGGAGCGGCGACGGAAAGGCCGCCCAGTCCGAGGGAAAGCGCGATCAGGGCAAGAGCTGGCTTCTGCGTGATTACGGGGCCGACCACTCCCAGGCCGAATATCATTCCGGTGAGCAGAACGCCCTGGCGCACGCGTCCGGAAGCATGTCCGCGGCGGATCAGTGCGTCGACCATCCATCCCCCAATCAGAAGCTCAAGAAAGCCCGCAAAAAACCACGGGATGCTTGCCGCCCAAACGGCAGCTACCGGACTCAGGTGCAGGCCTGCGGCCATATAACTGGGCAGCCAGGTCAGCAAAAGATAAAAGCTGTAGTTGTAGGTGGCGAATCCGATCGTGAGGCCGATGATTTTTCGCTGGCGAATCAGATACGGCATTGTCATCGAGGCAGACTCCTCGCGGAAAGCTTCTGTCTCTTCTGTTGCCGGTCTGTCCTCAATGTAAGCCCGCTCGCTGGCGGACAGGTGCGGGTCGTTGGCTGGATCGCGATATACCCAGATAAACAGCAGAAAGTATAAGAAGCTGAGTACCCCGGTAAACGCGAAGCTGATGCGCCAGCCGAAGTGCAGCAACAATAATCCAACAAGCGGAACACCGATCGCCGGACTGAATTTCGCCGCGGAATCGAAGAACGCCGTCGGCAGGCCGCGCTCCCGTTCCGGAAACCAGGAGCCGATCGCTTTCGCGTTCAGGGGGAAAATGGAGGCTTCTCCGACACCAAGCAGCAGTCGCGAACTGAAAAGGCTTACGACGCCAGTAGCGGCCGCAGTGGCCAAAGATGCGATGGCCCACAGGAAGGAACTGACTCCGCCCACGCGCCGCAGACCGAATTTGTCCAGCAGCACGCCCGACGGCAGTTGCAGCAGCGCATACGTCCAGCTATAGGCGCCCAGAAGATAGCCATAGGAAACCGTGCTGAGTCCGAAGGAATGATGCAGCGCCTGCTGCCCAACGGAAATGTTGACGCGATCCATGTAGCTGATCAGGACGCCAAGGCCCAGCAGCCAGGGGATTCGCCATCGGCGACGGCCTGCAACTTGCTGCTGCGCGGGGAGCTTAATAAACGGGTCCTCTCAACTTAAATTCCATCCCGGTTCCGTTCGGAAATGCTCGGGTTTTCTTGCATTTCGTGCCGGAATTCGGGATACTGGAGGTCACGGCTTTTCGAGCCTGCAAGTGAGCAGGACCCATCTGCCTCGCCTCCTGCCCTAAAGAAAGGAATATACACTGTGTTGATGATCCGCCTGTCGCGCGTAGGCGCCCGCAAGAAGCCCTACTACCGCGTCGTAGTCATTGAGAAGGACCGCGCCCGCGATGGCCGCTCTCTGGAAGTGATCGGGACCTACAATCCCCGCACCAATCCGGCCACCGTTTCCCTGAAGCAGGATCGCATCGAGTACTGGACCAGCAAGGGAGCGCAATTGTCCGAACGCGTCCATAAGCTTGCTGCCAATGCCGCCAAAGCGGCGCCCGCAGCGGTCTAGCCGATTTTATTTTCGAAAGTGAGCGTGGCCTTAGGGTCACGCTCTGTCGTTTTACATCCTGAATCTGGAACCCCAGAGGCTTTGACGCGGCCGCCCTCGGCAGGAATTCTCGTCCTACAATGAAACTGGAGTTCCCTTGATGACGAGCAGTAGCCTGTCTTTCGACGCTTCCCTGCCCCACTCCTCTGGCCGCGTAAGAGCGCCGATTTCCGCGGCGCTCCGCCGCTTCGCCTGGTTCGTGCTCGGTTATAACGTGCTGGTCGTATTGTGGGGCGCCGTTGTGCGGGCCACGGGCTCGGGCGGGGGCTGCGGCGATCACTGGCCGCTATGCAACGGAGTCGTGGTGCCGGTTTCGCCCCAGTTCCATACCATTGTGGAGTTCACGCACAGGCTGATGAGCGGTGGTTCTCTTTTGCTGGTCGCTGTGCTGATGGTCTGGGCCTGGCGGGCGACGGCGCGCGGCGACTTTGCACGGTGGGCAGCCGTCGCTGCCGCGGTGCTTACTGTGAATGAGGCTCTGCTGGGCGCGTTGCTGGTCTTGTTGCGCTTAGTGGAGCATAACCAGTCAGCCGCGCGCGGTGTATATCTGGCCTTCCACTTTGCAAACACACTGCTGCTGCTGGCCGCGCTCACGCTTGCCGCCGAATTTCTGAGCCGGCCCCGCGGCCGCGCGAACACCGGCGTTCGCCATGGGAGACTTGGTTTCCCGGTTCTGGGCATTTTCGCAACGCTGTTCGTGGGCGTCACGGGTTCACTTGCGGCCCTGGGAGACACGCTGTTTCCCTCAACCTCGCTGGCGGGGGCATTCCACAGTGATTTTTCCTCCACGAGCAGCCTGCTGCTGCGTCTGCGGTGGGTGCATCCGGCCTGCGCCGTGATTGCCGCAGCATTCATTTCCTGGCTGCTGGTGCAGTCTTTCAAGCCTGGCGCAGCAGCGCGAACGCGAACGCTGGGCCTCGCCGTCCTGAGCACATTGAGCCTGCAAATCGTGCTGGGCGTTTTCGATGTGCTTCTTCTCGCACCCACCTGGATCCAGATTGTGCATCTTCTGGGCGCGGACCTGTTCTGGATCTCGCTGGTTCTGCTGACTACGGATTGTTGCCTGGTATCACGGGGCGCGCCGCAGCCGTCTCCGCACCTGACACATGACAGCTAGGCGCACCGGCTCACCGGGCCAATGGAGAGGATGGGCAGTGCGTGCCGCCGTTCGCTACGCCTCCGGCACCGGCCCGGCGCCATCCGAGGGATAGGACAGATAGATTTCGGCTTCAATCCCGGTCTTCTCGCGATAGTCCCTCCGAACGTTCTCCACGAAAGCGTCTGCGTTTTTGCTCGCGACCAGATTGACAGTGCAGCCGCCGAACCCACCTCCAGTGATGCGCGCCCCAAAACATCCGGTCTGCAGCATCGCCAGTTCCACAAGAATGTCGACCTCCACGCAGCTTGCTTCGTAG
Source organism: Acidobacteriaceae bacterium (assembly GCA_027323885.1). GTDB lineage: Bacteria > Acidobacteriota > Terriglobia > Terriglobales > Acidobacteriaceae > JAKAAZ01. Next base: position 26,527 of record DAHVZT010000088.1, on the reverse strand, counting down.
TTGTCTCGCATACTGTAGTGGGCCTGCACCATCAGTTCGCCAAACCGAACGAAATCCCCTTCGCGCAACGCGGCCGCAGCTTGCAGCACGCGCCGGTTTTCGGACACCACGTGCCAGCAGCGCCGGAAGATGTGGTCCGGCATCAACTCGGCGCAGTCGCTCAGTTCCTGCTCCCCGATATCGCGCAGCGTCTGCATCTTTGGATATCTGCTTCGCAGGGTACGCATTCCTTCCTCAAACTCCGAACGGCGCTGGTTATACTCCCGGCCATCGGAATGAGAATGCTTCACCATGGAGTTGCAGATCACCACCGCGACCTGTTCCGGAAGAGGCAGTGGCTCATATTGAAGCGAACGGCAGTCGAGCAGGATGGCATGATCTTTGACTCCGCAGCAGGAAGCAAAGGGGTCCATAATTCCGCTTTGCGCCCCGACGAATTGATTCTCGGCAATTTGGCAAATCTTCGCGATCTCCGGTTTGGCCAGAGTTGTCTGGGCGTAGTCCAGGACCGCGACAGCCACCGCGACCTCAATTGAAGCGGAGGAGCTCAGGCCGGAGCCAATCGGCACGTTTCCGGCAAGGGTCATGTCGAAACCGCGGCAATGGATCCCACGCCGCTGCAGGCTCCATAAAACGCTGACGGGATAATCGCTCCAATGCCCGCGCGCGGCCGATGGCATCTGGCTCAAATCGACGGAGACCTGCTGATGGAAGTTGGCCGAGTAGATGTTTGCCGTGAGGTCGGCGCGAGGGCTCAGAACTGAAAGAGTTCGCAGATCGAGCGCGGCGGGCATCACGTATCCTTCACTGGTGTCTGTGTGCTCACCAATCAGATTGACGCGTCCCGGAGCCTGATAGAGCTGCGCCCCCGCGCCAAATTGTTTGCGGTGCATCGCGGCGACGGAACTCACTCTGGAATCGCTCATGGTTTGTACTCCGTACGTGGAAGACTGAACAGTATAAGAGAAAGCAATTGCATCGTTGTCGATTTTACAGACACCCTTGCTCTCTCGCATCTTTCGCCGAAGCGCAAGGCGGCTCAAGTTGGAGCCGGCCATTGCGTCCGGATGAAGGGGACATCATCAAACGGCTTGCTTATGCCTGATAACTCTTTCTGCTTGGACAGGCAAGCGGCAGGGATGGAAGATGGAAGAGTGTGGTCCCAGGGGAGGGAGCGCTCGTGAAACAGCAAGGCCGTCATGTGCATAAGGAGCGGGCATTCGTTGTACTGCTTCTACTGCTCGGCACACTACTCGCCTTAGGATCGCTCTACCTGGAAAGCCCGCACAGAAAACCTGCGCGGCAGTCTGCGGGAACAGTTCACCGGGAATTTCCAGGCGCGCGTCCATGATAACGGCACAGCCAGAGCGGGGACTTGTTCCTGTAGCGAGCAAGCTGGTGCGTGCCCACACCTATGCCGCCTTTGTGGGCCTGATGCTCTCCGCCCTGTTTGGGCTTGCCGTTTCCATCAAATTCCACGTACCGGAATTTCTTACCGGCCACAGCGCGTTGACCTGGGGCCGCCTGCGCTATGACCACACGCAGGGGATTCTCTACGCATGGCTGGGAAATGCCTTTCTCGCGTTCCTCTACTATGCAGTTCCCTTTCTGTCCCGGCGCACTGTCACCAGCGAACGTCTTGGCTGGGCAATGTTCTTTGTCTATAACTTTGTCGCCGTCCTGGGAGGCTGGACGCTGGTTCTTTCCGGCGTGCTCCAGCCGCTGGAATGGGCGGAGTTTCCACTGGTCATCGCCGCGGTCATCGAGACATGCTTCGCGCTGATGATCGTCCAATTCTGTCTGCCGCTCTTGAGGTGCGGCGCTTCGGAGCTGTTTGTATCGGGCTGGTATCTGCTGGGAGGGCTGACGTTCACGTTCCTGGGGTATCCGTTGGGAAATATTGTGCCCCATGCGCTGCCGGGAGCGATGGGAGCTGCGTTCAGCGGCCTCTGGATCCATGACGCGGTCGGAATCTTTGTCACTCCGCTGGCGGTCGCGGTGGAATATTTTGTCATTACCGCAGCCACCCGGAGGCCGATCTACAGCCATTTTTATTCCATGGTTGGGTTCTGGCTGCTGTTTCTCGTCTATCCTCTCAACGGAATTCATCACTACATTTTTTCTTCCCTGCCTATGGGAGCGCAGCATGTCTCGGAGGCCGCATCGATTTACCAGGGAATTGATGTCATCGTGGTGGTGACGAATCTTCTGCTGTCGATCGGTCTGGCAAGCGAAGGATCTGTGCTGCGCGACGTGCCGCTGCGGTTTGTCTGGACCAGCATTGTGCTGTACCTGATCGTCAGCATTCAGGGTTCCGTGCAGGCCGTCATGTCGTTCAACCGCTTCATCCATTTCAGCGACTGGGTGATCGGCCACTCCCACCTGGCGATGATCGGCTTCGCCTCTTTCGCAGCGATGGGCGGACTAGGGCACATCTGGCAGCGAATTCCAGGGGTGCGCCACAATCGCCGTGCGATGGCCTGGTCATATTGGCTGCTGATCACCGGACTTGGCCTGATGGTGGTGGACCTTACCATCGCGGGTCTGGTCGAAGCAACACTCTGGCAACGACATTTGCCGTGGATTGATTCTGTGCAGGCCGCGCGGCCTTACTGGGTATTTCGAAGCATCGACGGAATCATTCTGCTGGCGGGTTTCCTGGTGTTCGGGCTGAGCTTCATTACCGGCCCTCGCAACCCGGACAAGTTTCTGGGCGTCAGGCTGGGAACGGAAACGCAGGCCGTTCCCTGTGAAGGACGCGCCAGCTATTGGTTCACGACCGCTTATGCCTCGACGTTCGGCGCGGGCGTCCTGTTCTTCTTCATTTCCTTCCTTGCGCTTGGAGTCTATCCGGCAATGAGCTTGAAAAAACGGATCCAGCGCAGTACTCCCGGCGGTGCTCAGCTTGTGCTCACCGCCGCGGAACAGCACGGCGGCAAACTGTACGCCATCGATGGATGCGCGTACTGCCACTCCATGCAGGTGCGCTTTACAGCGAGCGACCGGTGGCGTTTTGGATTGCCCACGCAAGCGTGGGAGACGCAACAGGAATTTCCGCAGATGTGGGGTACCCGGCGCATTGGACCGGACCTGGCGCGCGAGTTCGGAAAGCACCCTGACGATTGGCAGTTGGTGCACCTTTATGATCCTCGTTATCTTGTGCCGGACTCCGTCATGCCATCGTACCCGTGGCTGTTTGACGGAGGACCAGACCGGCCGACGCGGAACGCGCGAGATCTCGTTGCCTACCTGAACACGCTGGGCAGGGCGCAAGCCAAGCTCACTCCCGCGCCCGCACCCGCGATGGTTGTGCGCCCCGTTGCGGTACAGACCAGCGACCTTGCCGAAGGCCGTCAGGTTTTTCTGGCGAATTGCGCCGGCTGTCATGGAGTCGACGCGGACGGCAAATCTGTCGGCGGGCAAGCGTTGCGGCCAGTCGCGTTCAATCTGGTGGGCTTTCGTTTATCAGACGATCTCATCTGGCGGGTCTTGCAGACCGGTGTGCCGGGGTCCTCCATGCCATCCTGGAACGAGCTGCCCAGCACCGATTTCCAGGCCGTAGCCGATTATGTGGCGTCGATCGGACAGGCCAAGGAACTGACCGCCAGTGAACGGCAGGCACCCGCTGCCACACTGCTGGATGCTGGCCGTCGTGTTTTTGTGACCCACTGCCAGCGCTGCCATGGAGCAGATGGAGCTGGCGATGGACCAGACGGCCTGAAGATGCTGCCCAGACCGGCGAATTTCCACGAGATGATGCCGAGCTATCCTGCTGCGGCTTATATTCTTCGCCATGGCGTTCCGGGCAGCGGAATGCTGGCCTGGCCGTTGCTGACCACGCGGGAAGTTCAGGCAGTCACCTACTATGTGCGCTCCTTCTACGCTGGCCCGAAAACCCGGGAGCCGCTTACCGGGGGAGCAGCTTCCACAGCGGCGGAGGCATCGCAATGACAGCGATCATTCTGGGCGCCGCCACTCTCATTCTGCTTGTCTTGATCGTGTGTCGCCGCGTCTCACGGGAGTTCTACCGGCGCAGCGAGCAACCGAAATTTCAAGTCCTGGCGAACCTTGGATTGGGAACCGCTTCCCTTTCCGATTCCGACCCCTCCAAACATGAACATGAACCTGAACCAGAGAAAGGGACCGATGAAGAGCATCAGTCGTAGATCCTTTATGAGCAGCACCGCGGCAGGAATGGCAGCAATAGGAGCTTTGGCAGCCGCGCAACCGGCAGCCGAGGCTCAACTGGTATACACAACGTCGGACTGGAAGGTTTCCGACTTCAATAGAATCGTCAACGATCCCGCTCGCATCAAGCAGGTTTACGATGTGATTCCGATTGGCGATGGCAAATTTCTCAACAACATCAAAAATTCTCTGAACGGTCTCCGGTTCGGGTTCGGGGTTCCGGCTGACCAGATCAAGATTGTCGCCGCGCTGCATGGCCCCACGAACATGCTCAACTACGACGACTTTATTTGGAACAAGTACAAGATCGGCGACTGGTTGAAGGTGAACGACCCCGCCACAGGTCAGCCCGCAACGAAGAATCCTTTTTACGCCAGCAAAGCGGGACCCGAGCTTAAATACGCCTCCACCAACCCGGACAGCCGCAAGTCCATCTATCAGGACACAAGCATCCAGGCGCTGCAACGTCGCGGAGCTCAATTCCTAAGCTGCCACACTGCGACAGAGGAGCAGGCTCGCGCCCTGATTGCGCATGACCATCTGTCGCAGGACCCGGAGCAGATCGTAAAGGAAATGATGGCTCACACGCTTCCTGGCGTTCTGGTTGTGGCTTCCATGGTCGCTGCCATCGCGCTGCTGCAGGCGGAGGGCCATTACACGTACATCACCGTTGGCTGATCTTTTGAGGGAAGCAGTCCATGAAAATGCATCGTAACGTTGGCATTTCAATTTTGATCTTCGCGACATTGGGATCGCCTTTTATGCAAAAAGCGAATGCGCAGAACAAGCCACATATCACTCCGCCATGGAGTGGCGGGGCGAACGATCCGGCGGCCAGCAAAGGCTATGCTTTCGATGTGCCGGACGTGGACAACGTACCGGATCTGCACGGCAACCCTGCCGATGCGAAGTTGGTCCTCTTTATTGGCGGCAACCAGTTCTTTGTGCTGCCTCAACTGATTGCCGGATTCGTAAAGCAGCACCCGGAACTGGAGGGACACATCTATTACGAGACGCTGCCGCCCGGCATTCTGCGCAAGCAGATCGGCGCGGACGATACGCTGACGCTGGGCAACCTGACCGTGCAGGCAAAGCCGGATGTGTATGAAGCCGGTGCCCGCGTGCTGAATACGATGAAGCGACAAGGTCAGGTCAAGAACGTGGTCACCTATGCGACCAACACGCTGGAGATCATGATCGCCGCCGGAAACCCAAGGCAAATCCGTTCCTTGATCGATCTGGGCCGGCCTAACATCAAGCTTTCCATGCCAAACCCGCAGTGGGAAGGCGTCGCCAACCAGATCGCCGCCGCTCTGCGCAAAGCAGGCGGAGAGCAGCTTTTTCATCAGGTGTATCAGGCAAAAGCGGCGAACGGAATGACCGAGTTGACGGAGATCCATCACCGCCAAACGCCGATGCGCATTATGCAGGGGAAGGCGGACGCAGGTGTCACGTGGGCTTCCGAGGTTCAGTTTCAGAAGAAAATAGGGAATCCCATCGAAGGCGTCCAAATTCCCGATGCGCAGAATGTAACGGCAATTTATGCAGCGGGAATGATGGCGGACGCGCCGCATCCTGAAGCGGCGGCGGCGTGGCTGGCCTATTTGAAAACTGCGGAAGCGCAAGCTGTGTACCGCCAGTTCGGCTTCAAGTCTGTCCCTGCTGGCGAGAGCGCCGGAGCGCAAAAGCCATGAAGGACCCAATCTGGAATCGGTCAGCTTTGAATTCCATGATGCTGGTGATTGCAGCCATGCTCGCGGCCTGCGCAGGCCCGCAACCCACTCCCGTTGCCCGTCCCGCTTCTCCGCTGGCTAAGTACAAAAAGTCAGCCATCCCGCCAGGTCAGGCTGGCGATGAGATTCGGCTCGGCAGACAAATCTTCGACGACACTCCGAAATACGCCCACGCCTATGTCGGCAATCAACTCTCGTGCAGCGATTGTCACCTCAATAGCGGGCTGGCCTCGTATTCTGCCCCGATGATCGACCTGGCCAATATTTTCCCCCGGTACAACCGGCGCGCCGGCCGTGTTATTTCGCTGCAGGAACGCTTCATCGAGTGCTTTACCCGGAGCGAAAACGGTACACCGCCGCCACCCGGCAGCCCGGAAATCAGAGCTTTGACCGCGTATGTCAACTGGCTGTCACGAGATGGAGCGAAAGGAAAGCCATACCCGGGCCGTGGTCTTGTAAAACTGCCGGAACTGACGGGGAATGTCTCGAACGGCAAAAGAATCTACCTGGACCAATGCGCCGACTGCCATGGTAAGGACGGCGCGGGAACCCCTCCTGTATTGCCGCCGGTGTGGGGCCCAAATTCCTACAACGATGGCGCAGGCATGGACAAGGTGAACAAGATGGCTGCTTTCGTGATTCACAATATGCCGCAAAACAGTCCGGGAACGCTGACGCCACAGGAGGCGTACGATGTCAGCGCCTATATTCACTCCATGCCCAGACCCAAATTCAACCAGGCGTACAAACGCTACTGACAAGCCAGGATGGAAGCGAGGAGAAGCGGCTGTATCCAGTGAACCGGAATTCCTGGAGCCTGTTATTTTTTGGGCAGTGGAGGTGTGAGAAAGCGAGCCGGGAAAGGAAATGCAGCGGGACTTCTGTGTCCGGCTGCATCGACAGAGCGCACACCGAAGATGACGTTATCTTTTGAAACCGGAAGAGTGGCATGCGTCCCGTTCTCGACAGTGTGAGAGAACTGCCAGTCCGGCGCGGCCGTGTCACGCCACACGATCTGGTATCTTGTCCCGGCAGGCGCTCCCGCCGGAGCATCCCAGGCAAGTTCCGTATTGTTATCCAGCTTTTGAGTGATGATACGAGCATTGACCGGAGTGCCCGGCGCGGATGCCAGGGTAGCAAGGGTTGCGGCGTTCAGTTGTGCGACATGGGCGACGTATTTGAAATCGACATATTGCGGCAAATCTCCGTACTGGATGCCGTTCTCGACTCGCACGTTCTGGTGCTGATGGTTGAAATCCTCTCGCCACTCGGTGAAGCGAACTGCCGGAAACCCCGCAAGATTGAAGGAATAGTGATCGCCGCCACGTAAATAGCGATCCAGCCGGAACTCCATCACAGGATGAAAGACTTGTGTATTCGGTTCGCCAGCGGGAGCCGGAAAATACGTACGGTCTACACCGGCGATTTCGCGCGCCAGTTCACGCGATGGAGAATCGCTTTCTCCACCGAGCATGCGAATCATGCGGATCTGTTGTTCGGAGGCCGTGGACGGAATGCCTTCTGAAAAAACGCGGACGACATTCTTGTTTTGCAGAGTATCTCCTGGCGTCGTATTTCCCCCTACAATGTCGTTGTTCAGCACACCTTCCAGGTTCCATCCCTGCTGCTTTGCGTAGTCCGCCAGATGACGACTTCCATACAGGCCCTGTTCCTCGCCTGCGACTGCTGCAAACACGAGAGTGGCGGGAAAATGCAGTTTGCTTAGGACGCGCGCACTTTCCAGGCTGACCGCGACACCGCTGGCATCGTCATTGGCTCCGGGCGCAGTTCCGCGAGTATCTTCATTGCTGCTGTCGCGTGAGTCGTAATGGCCGGTCACGAGATACATCCGCGAGGCCTGCGCTGGATCGCTGCCGCGCAAAACCGCGTAGATGTTGTTGATGACGGTTGGCTGCTTGACCCGCGAGCCGGGTTGCTGGGTGAATGTGTCGCGTTTGACCGCCAGACATCCCCCGCATGCTGCGGAATAGGCCCGAAACTGCTGCTCTATCCAGTCCGCCGCTGCCAAAACGCCCTGGCCCTTCGGCAGATCCTTGTCGTTGCTGGAGAGCGTGCTGCGATTGTGAAAACCTACCAGCGTGGTGATGTCCTGCTGAATGCGCTGCGCCGAAATCTTTTGAATTGCTGCCTGAATCTGTGGATCGGCTGGAGCGGGCGTAATCGGTTTTCCGAAACTGCGATTATCCATCTGCGCCGCTGCGCTGCCAATCAGGGCCACGCATAACGCAGAAGAAAGCAACGTACGCATCCTTTTTGAGCTCATCACAATCGCAATTCTCCGCTTAGCTAAAATTTGTAAACCTTCACCCGCGTAACGATCTCCAGATAATACCGCAGCCAATCCCACGAAGATTGCAGGGCAAGACGGCCTGCTAGGGCCTTTGAGCTTTCGGCCACAGAGTAGCAATCGCGAGTGAAACGCAAATCCCGAAGGAAACTTCCACAAAACGTTCGAGGGCGATGTGAGAAACCGGTCCAGCATGCGGAATCAGAACGATGACCGCGACCGTAACGCCGCCTAGACGCCCCGCATTTTTGAAGTGCAGAACGGTGCAAAGCACCATCACGAGGAGAACGCTCATTGCGAAAATCACGACATAATGGTGCCATACGATCGCGGTCAACCATCCGGCAACAGCTCCGATTGCCGTTCCCGCCAGGCGATCGCGAGCGGCGGTCCTAGTAGCTCCCATCTCCGATTGCATCACCACAATTGCACTGATCGCCGCCCAATAATCGCCGGGCAGGTGAAGCAATTGCGCAATCCAGAAGGAGAGACCCGCGGCCAATGCTGTGCGCACGCCTTGATGAATGCTTAATCGATCGGGATCTCCCGCATCCGCGACGGTGGTTTGGACACCCATTCCCTGCCTCATCGTGGGGTCTTACGCTTGCAATTATTTCCGTTCCGTACCGAGCGAAATCTGCACCTTGCTGTGTCTCACACTGTAAGTAAAATAAATTCCCAGGCCGACAATCAACCAGACGAGGACCACTTCCTTCGTCAGTGCCGGAAGACTCCAGATGAGATACAGCGCGGTCACGATCCCGAGAATGGGGACCAGCGGCACCAGCGGCGTTTTGAACGGGCGATGCAGATGAGGAAGCCTGCGGCGCAAGATCCACACGCCGCCGCAAACAATCGCGAAGGCCAGCAGCGTTCCCATATTGACCAACTCCGCCAGCCTGTTGATGGGAAACAATGCGGGCAGAAACGCGACAATGCAGCCGACAACTATGTTCGACAGATAAGGTGTGCGGAAGCGCGGATGAATCTTCCCGGCCCACCTCCACAGCAGACCGTCACGCGACATGGAAAAGAAAATTCGGCTTTGGGCAAACAGCATGACCAGCATGACCGTCGCCAGACCGAACACCGCTCCAATTTTGACCAGGACACTGCCCCACCGCACACCGGTCGCGTCAATGCCAAGCGCAATGGGATCGGCCACGTCCAGGGCACGAAAGTTGACAAGTCCGGTCAGCACCATGGAAACCGCGATGTACAGCAGCGTGCAGATTACCAGCGTGCCCAGAATGCCGATCGGCATGTCGCGCTGCGGGTTTTTGGCTTCCTGCGCGGCTGTCGAGACTGCATCGAAACCGATATACGCAAAGAAAATCGACGCCGCTCCTGCGCTGATACCTCCCCACCCATACTTGCCCGGCCCTTCCGCGGGCGGAACAAACGGATGCCAGTTCACCTGTGTCAGGTGAGGATGACGGATCAGAAACGCTATGCCGATGACCAGAAAGACAGCGACTACGGAGAGTTTGATCATCACCATCGTTGTGTTCAGTGTGGCGGACTCCTCGATGCCGACGACCAGAACCACAGTGACTGCCAGAATCGCAAGGAACGCAACCAGATTGAAAATCCCTGTCACGTGAGGTAATCCGGCGGTGCTCACGCCAGCTGGCAAAGAACCGGCTGGCATCCAGTGGGCGTGATACTTGTAGAGCACATCGCCATAGGTAGTGGTGAACTGGGGTGGTATGTAGATATGAAAATCCTGCAGCAGGCTGACCAGATATCCGCTCCATCCGGAGGCCACTGTGGCCGCGCCAAAGGCGTATTCCAGAACGAGGTCCCACCCGATCATCCAGGCCACAAATTCGCCAAGGGTCGCATACCCGTAGGTGTAGGCCGAGCCGGCAATCGGGATCAGCGCAGCAAACTCCGCGTAACAAAGACCGGCGAACGCGCAGGTGACGCCCGCCAGAACGAAGCTAAGCGCGACGGCCGGCCCAGCGTGCAGCGCAGCGGCCTGGCCGGTCAGGACAAAAATGCCAGCTCCGATCACCGCACCAATTCCGAGCGTAATCAAATTGACCGGGCCAAGAGCGCGCTTGAGTGCGTGTTCGCCTTCTTCCCGCGCCTCGTTCATCAGCGTTGACATAGGCTTTACAGCCCCAAGTTTTGCCATCTACGAATCTTCTCCCCGTGCGAGTACGCTTCGAATCCGTCGTGCAAATCAGTCCAGGCTGATCCATGGACAGACCCTCTGCGAGTCAACGGATAGCCTATAGCATTTCGGGCGCTTTTGGTTTGGCGATGTGTTGCAGGGTTCCGGGCTACGTTCCGAATCATTCTCGCTGGAGCAGCGCGAGAAACTCCCCGGCGGTGTCGCGGACTGCAGCGTTCGGATCACGCGAACCCGGCAGCAGTGCCGAGATGACGGCGACAGAGTCCGCACCGGCGTCGATGACTGCCCCGCAATTCTCCCGAGTGATGCCACCGATCGCGACCAGCGGTTTGCGTGTCGATGCGCGTGCCTGGTGCAAACCCGCAAGTCCCACCACGGGGTCTGGATTGTTCTTGCTCAATGTCGCGAAAATCGGTCCGAAAGCGATGTAATCGCAACTGGTCTGGTCCGCTTCCATCACCTGTTCCGTAGTGTGTGTAGAAACACCTACCCAGTGCTCCCGGCCGACGATTGAGCGCGCGTCCTCGACGGCCAGGTCATTCTGGCCCACATGCACGCCATCGCAATGGGCCAGACGCGCCAGGTCCGCGCGGTCATTCAGAATGAGCTTGACGGAAGAATCGGAGCAAAGACCGCACAGCCGCCGGGCGTCTTCAAGCACATGGCGTGCGCTGCCCTGCTTGTTGCGATATTGCACAAGGCGCACACCAGCCGAAACAAGCTCGGACACGAACAAGTCGAGAGACAAAGATTGCGTGGCCAGCAGGTCCGCATCCGCGATCGCGTACAGGCGAGGAAAATTCACGGGCTAATGAGCAGCTTCTTTGCGCAGCTTTTCGCGCTCGAAGAATCGCTCCATGAAATTGGTATCAAATGCACCCACGCGAAAGTCTTCATCCGCGAAGATTCGCTGGTGCAGCGGGATAGTCGTGTGAATGCCTTCCACCACAAACATGCCAAGCGCCCGCTGCATCCGGGCAATGGCCTCCTTGCGATCTTTTCCATGCACAATCAGCTTGGCAATCAGCGAGTCATAATAGGGCGGAACAACCCCTTCCGCGTACTGGGCCGTGTCCACGCGAACGCCATTGCCGCCGGGAAGATTGTAAACGGTAATCTTTCCCGCGGAAGGCGTGAATTTTTCCGGATGCTCCGCGTTGATCCGGCACTCAATCGCGTGGCCGCGAATCTCGATGGACCTGGGAAGAATATCGCTGAGCTTTTCTCCGGCGGCGATACGGAACTGAGCCTTTACAAGATCCACGCCGGTTACCATCTCGGTGACGGGGTGTTCCACCTGGATGCGAGTGTTCATCTCGATGAAGTAAAGCTTGCCGTCTTCGTCCATCAGAAACTCAACCGTCCCGGCATTCATGTAGCCGATGCTTTCCAGACACCTCTTCAGGGTCGCGCCAATCTCCTCGCGCATCTTCGGCGTGACCTGCAGGGATGGCGCTTCTTCGATCAGCTTCTGATGACGGCGCTGGATAGAGCATTCCCGCTCGCCGAGCGAAACGACGTTGCCGTGCTCATCGGCCAGCACCTGGAATTCGATATGGCGCGGGCGCTCGATGAACTTTTCCATGTACAAGTCACCGTTACCAAAGGCGTTCTGCGCCTCCGTGCGCGCCGCCCGGAAAAAATTGGGCAACTCGTCCGGCCCGCGCACCACACGCATGCCGCGGCCGCCGCCGCCGGCAGAAGCTTTCAAAATGACGGGATAACCGGTGTGCCGCGCCCAATCGAGCGCTTCTTCTTCGCTCTGAATCACGCCTTCGGAGCCGGGCAGGATAGGCACCCTGGCCCTCTTCATGGCCATGCGAGCTTTCTCTTTTTCTCCCATCAGCCGTGTCACTTCCGGGGGAGGCCCGATGAACTTGATATTGGAAGCGCGGCAGACCTCGGCAAAATTCGCGTTCTCGCTCAGCAGGCCGTAGCCCGGATGAATGGCGTCCACGTCGGCGATTTCCGCAGCACTGATGACCGCGGGAACATTGAGATAGCTTTCAGCGGAGCGTGGCGGGCCGATGCAGATCGCTTCATCCGCGAAGCGGACGTGCAGCGAATTGCGGTCCGCTTCGCTGTAGACTGCGACAGTCCGGATGCCCATTTCCTTACAGGCGCTGATGATGCGCAGGGCAATTTCGCCACGGTTGGCGATGAGAACTTTTCGAAACATAATCCTCAACTCGGTGGAATGAACTTGGATCGTGAAGCGGCGAAGCAGCTACTTGACACGAATGGCGAACAATGGCTGACCATATTCGACGGGCTGTCCGCCGTTGGCCAGTTTCTGGACGATCTCGCCAGTCGCATCGCACTCGATTTCATTCATCAGCTTCATTGCCTCGACGATGCATAGGACCTGGCCGGACTCGACCCGGTCTCCGACCTTCACGAACGGCTCGGCGCCTGGTGACGGCGCTTCATAAAATGTCCCTACAATGGGAGACTTGACGATGTGCAGGCCGGCCTCTTCACTGCTGGAGGAGGGTGATTGTCCGGCGGTACTGATGCCGGTAGTTTGCGCAGGAGCAGCTGGAGACGGTGCGGCTGGCGCTGCGGCATGCGATGCCGCCGGTGCTGCCTGCATCAAGCGGGCCAGTTGTCCAAGGTCGACACTGCTCTGCGCGTTGGCCTGGGCCGCGGCGGCGTGATGAGCGGCGAAGGTGAGATGGACTTTCAGCTCCTCCTGCTCCAACTCAAACTCGCCAACTTCCTGCTGTTTCAGGAACTCGATCAGGTCTTTCAGGGTCTGTAATTGTCCTGCATTCATAACTTCGACGTGCTCCTCAACAGCGATTCAGCCAATCTGTGTAACACCTGTAAGTATAGTGTGATGCACGCTAACCACGGTTTTCCGCAGCTAGAGCTCGATCCACGCCTTGGTGACCGGGGTCAACATCCGCGGCTTCTCCGCAGTCACCACAACGGTATCTTCAATACGTATTCCAAAGCGCCCCGGTAGGTAGACACCGGGTTCAATGGTTACAACCATGCCCGCCTGGAGCCGCTGCTCCTGACCGGCTGCGATGCGCGGCCCTTCATGGATCTCCAGGCCCAGACCGTGACCCGTGGAATGCGTGAAGTGCTCTGCCAGCTTGCTCCGCCGCAGAACGCTGCGCGCCGCTTCGTCGACCGCCGCGCACGTCACCCCATCCCGTACTGCCGCGACGGCGGCCATTTGCGCCTCCAGGACTGCGTCATAAGCCGAGCGCTCCGAGCCAGTCGCCGGTCCCAAATGCACCGTGCGGGTCATGTCTGAACAATAACCACTGAGCATAACACCAAAATCGAGTACCACGAACCCGCGCCGCGGAAGCCGCTGGGTGCTTGCGTGACCGTGCGGCAGGGCGGAACGCCGGCCGCTGGCAACGATCGTTGCAAACGACATGGCTTCCGCCCCGGCCATGCGCGCGGCAAATTCAAGGTGCGCCGCGACTTCTGTCTCCCGCTTACCGGGCTCAAGCACCGTAAGCACCTTCTCAAACAGAGCGCATCCCAACTGTGCTGCCGCGCGCATCTTCGCAATCTCTTCTGCCGATTTGACCTGCCTCTGAAATGCCACCACCGGCGGGACCGGGTGGAAGAATTTCCTCCGGTCTCTGTGCCCCATGGAATTGCGTAGAGTGTCCAAAGTGGCAACGGTGGTATGTTCGGCATCGAAGCCGCAAGAGCGAATGTTCTTCCTCCGCATCCAGGCGCAGGCCTCCCGAAGTACCGGGCCTTGCGCTATCACGACGGTTGCGTCCTGTGTCTGGCGCTGCGCCTGCTCGATATACCTTCCATCGGTGAACAAGACGGCGGAGGTTTTCCTGCGCGCCGGAGCGCCGGAGATGGGCAGCACCACGGCGGCGTTCGAGCCGGTAAATCCCGTCAGATACCGCACATCGGGCGGGTGGGTGAGCAGGAGGGCATCCAAGGAAGGAAACTGCGATTGCATCGCGGCACGCAGCCGCTTCATGCGCGTCATATGTTCGGTTATAGCATCAGGCAGCAACCTGCCCGGTTTACGCGGGGGTGCGCGAGATAAACGAAAGCCGCCCGGTTCGCGCCGGACGGCTTCTGTAATGGATTGAGGCGGCGAAACTTCTGCTAGTCGCCCATGACAGGCTCTTCAGCCTTTTCGGTCGCCTGCACACCCGTGTTCTTAGGCACGGAGGTCAGCAGAGTGTCGATCGCAATGAAGTTTTCCTTCGGCTTCTCACCCAGGACGTGCTCGCGGTAGAGACGCGCCATTCTTGCGTTCTCCGCATCCTGCTTGATTTTGCCGTCGCGGGCGCGAATCTTTTCCTCGCGCGAGTTTTTCGCGATTCCGAGTTTGTCGAGCGTGTCATTGGCGGCTGCCTGCACATGCACTTCGTTCAGCTGCAGTGTGTGCTGGGCATCCCCCATGCCAACTTTACGGCCGCCGGCAAAGATTTCATGACGGCCATGCTCTTCATACCACTTGGTGAGCGTTGCAGTCATATGCATCTTTTCAATGATGTTCCGCCAGCCCACTCCTGTGTTGTAGGCGCAGAAGCTGATTTCGCCTTCCTGGGTAGCGTAGGGGATAATGCACTGCTCGGTGCGCCGGAAGTCGTAGTTGAAAAGGTCCTGGAACCACATGCCGGCAATAAACAGGAAGTTCCAGCGGTCGGCGCGGCGCTTCTTGATGTCATCCATCGTGCGGTCGCCGGTCACCTTACCATAATCGCGCCCGGTCGCTCCGAAGCATTTGTCGAATTTCTGTAACAAATCCAGGATGCGGAAATTGCTGGGAGCATTTACCGGATTGTAATTGCGCAGCAGCGCCAGTGACACGCCCAGAATGGACAGGAACTTGCCGCGCGCCGCGTCATTCACCTTGGCAACGTCCTTCGCAAGGCGATCCGCATTCAGGAACGCAGTCACCGGCACCGCTTCCTTGGTCTCTTTGTCGATCATCAACGCCATGCCAATTCCGCAGTTCGGGTGACATCCGCAGGAGAGCTGGCCCCACTCGTTATTCGGGCCATGCACCAGGTCCGCCCAATCGGAGAACGTGCTCATAAAGCTGATCGGGAACCAGTCGCGAGTGGGTTCGCCCAGTCCGGTCTGGCTTTTCACGTCGTGCGCCAGATGCGACAGAGTATAGCGTTGCGCCGTGCGACGCTCGTCGCTGATGTCCTCATCACGGCCAGTGAACGACACCGGCTGGAAGCTGAGGAAATTGATGGTTTTCGGATTGTTCAATGCAAATTCGATGATGTGCCCGACCTGCTCGTTATTGATGCCGTTGATAATCGTCGTCACAGGAACGATGTCAACGCCCGCCTCGTGCAGGTTGTGGATTGCCTGCAGTTTCACGTCGAACAGGTTTCCGACTTTGCGGTGCGAATTCGCCGCATTGCCGATTCCATCGAATTGAAGGTACGCATATCGCAGGCCTGCTTCCGCTGCGGCCCTTGAGAATTCCTTGCTCTTGGCAAATTCGATTCCGTTGGTCGCGGCCTGCACGGAGTTGTAACCCACCTTACGGGCGTACGCCACTGCATCCAGGAAGTAGGGCGAAAGCGTTGGCTCACCCCCGGAAAACTGGACCGACATCTGGCGGCGAGGCTTGATGGAAATCGCGTTGTCCAGCATGGTCTTGATTTCGTCCCAGGTGAGTTCATGGACAAAGCCGACCTGGTTGGCATCCATGAAACATGGGTCGCACATCATGTTGCAGCGGTTTGTCAGATCGATGGTCAGCACCGAACCGCGGCCGTGGGTGATGGTGGACGTCCCGTGATCGTGCAGTTTTTCATCGTTATGGGCGCGGATGTCGCGACCGGGAAAGACCTCTTCCAGGTGGCGGAAGAATGCCGTATCGATGGACATCACATCTTCAAAATGGCCATGCTGCGGACAATCCTTCACCATCAGGATGCGTCCGTCCCGTTCAATGATCTGGGCCTTGATTTCGCCGATCTTTTCGTTCAGCAGCACCTCGTGCGGCAGCTTGCCGTCCAAAATCTGCTGGCGGATCTCAGGAACGCATTTCGGGCAGAGCGAGTCCGTGGTGCGAGGCCATCCAAGCGGCGGCTTCTCTTTCTGATAAGACTTGAGCAGAGGCTTGTCCGACCATTTCGGCGTAAACGATTTATTGGGACGGAAATTGTTGAGCTTCTCAAAAACAACCCACGCGCCTTGCGCCGTCCGGGTGATGGCCTTTTCTGCGAATTTGCTTGTTTTCGGCATTACATCGCTCTCCTGAAGTTCATGGTTGGCGTTTCTGGCCCGCTGAGCGTCTCAAGCTGCGCTGGGAGACGGTCCGGATCGAATCTTTCACAGTCCACAATGACCAATGCGCTGCAAACATCCCTCTTCTTTTAGATGGCATGATACGCGTCGAGGT
This sequence comes from Acidobacteriaceae bacterium, assembly GCA_027323885.1. Taxonomy (GTDB): domain Bacteria; phylum Acidobacteriota; class Terriglobia; order Terriglobales; family Acidobacteriaceae; genus JAKAAZ01. Next base: position 9,794 of record DAHVZT010000088.1, on the reverse strand, counting down.
CCACAAACTGACGCAAGGCGTTATGCCCGCCACCAATTAGATTACGCACCATTTCGAGGGCATTGAAAATCAGTTTCAGCCAACGGCATCTTTCCAGCGTTGACCTGTAATTCCAACCTCCTTAATGGCATTCCTTTCCAACCCTCATGGTCCGCCGCCCTCCTCGTTGCTGACCGTGTTCAGAATGCGCTGGAAGATGACGACGCGCAGATTGATATGGCTGGCGAGGTCGGGCACAAACTCCGTAATCAGGTTGCCGGAAGGACTTGTGGCAAAAGCGACGGACAGCCTTTGCGCGGTGTTGGCCCATCCCTGCCGTCCTGGCCCTGGTACAAATGTGTTGCTCACAACCGCGGTGGCGATGCCGCCAAATACGTTGGCATAGTTGAATATCGGTTTTCCGGTATAGCTCTGGGTCCAGAGAATCTGGGTAATGGCATGAAGAATGCGATGAGGGATCGGCATGAAAGGCTCCCGATGATAGTGCGGGTCCTGATGCACTAGGGACGGAACCAGATAAGTTCCGAAGAATTCACCCGTCATGTCTTCGGTTAGGCTCACCCCGGCATATTTCGAGATTCCGCGCACACCGGGACCGTAGGGAGTATGGGAATCCGTGCCTATGCCGAATGCCGAGTCGCCCAAGATGGTGAGCAGGTTGAAAGGATCGATGATGTCCTTAAGGGCGGAGCGGAGGTTATCTTGCGCCGTGATGGGAACCGCCAGAGGATTTTTGAGGTACCGGGCAAACGGCGACGGTACACGCCCGCAACACATGATGCCCTGTGCTGGCGAACAGCTATCTTTCGGGCAGGCATTCCGCAACTGCGGGCTTTCGCCCGGAATGGGCCGGGTGCTCGAATAAGTGGAGGAAAGCTGGGGTCCGGGAATGGTCTGTTTTCGCGGAGTGTAGAGGGATTGCTGGCCCTGTGGAGCATCCCCGATCAGCGACGCGAGAGTTTCAGGAGCCCGGCGGGAAGAGGAAAGCGCCCGATCGAAATCCACCGCCGGCGAAACGTCCCATCGCGTGGTCAGATCGAACACCGGCGAAGAGCCCACCCCGAACTCCACTGCGGAAGGCGCGTCCGGCAACTGCGCCCGCGTGCTGCCAGGCATCAGCAACGCCAGCGCAATGAATCCGGTGGTGGCCAGTGCTTTGCCTATCATGCTCTTCCAAAGTTCCCGGCCAGCCGCGCTGATCCCAGTGAGCAGGCCGAAGATTGGCCTGCAAATCCAACACGCGCAGATCGAACTCGCCGGGCCGCGCAATCGTTCAAGTCAAGCTCCGCGGGAGCACGCTCCCGCCGCCCCGGTTGGCCGGTCATCCTCACTCCCCGGTTACACGGAGGTGGAGCTGTTTCAGCCTTTTGAAGACCTCTTCTGGCGTCAGTTCCCGGAGGATGTTGAGTCCGGCGTCACCGGCAACGGAAGTTCCGAAGGTGTCAAGGACCACGCGCGCATTCGCGCTGGGGGCCGGGTAATACGTGTAGGTCAGGCTCGATGCAATTCCGCGTCCCAGCAGGCCAGCATAGTTCGGCACCGTCCGGCCGCTGTCGGTCCGCGTCATAAATGCCTGGCCCACGGCGTAGAAAAACCGTCTAGCGAGCGTTCCCTCTCCCAGGCGGTAGTATCGAGGGTCTTCGCGGAGGAGAATCGGCATAAACCCGTCCGCGAGCAGCCGGTAACTGTCTTGGCGCAGGACGGCGGCGCCAAAGCGTTCCGCAAAGGCGCCCGAGCCTGTCCCATACTTGGGATCGCCATTGGAGTACTCGCCATACCCTGCTGAGATGATCGCTGGCGTAAGGTTAATGGGTTCGATCGTCTGCCGCGCCGCGAAAATAAATTTGTCCCGGACCGTCAGCCGATGAGCGAGTTCCCCCGGGAAAACCACTCGATCATACCGCGGAGCGTAGACTCGACCGGCGGAAGTTTGCGTGACATCTTTCTTTTGGGTGTCCGGGTCCGATTTCTGATGCGGCAAAGGAGCATCCGGTAGCGGATCAGGCTGAAAGGCGCGCGCTTTCAGGGGTAGCAAAAAGCAGCCGAGGAGAGCGAACCAGGAGAGAAATCTCAATGCAGGAGGGCCCAACTTTGATCAGAATTGAATTGCCGGTTCACCGGAATTTCTGACGCGTCGCAGTCCGTCCGCGCCACTTCAAGCCTAACGCAATTGCCCCATCCGCTCCAATTTGCGAACTGGCCGGACACCAATTTGTGGCCGCTAGCTTCGCACCCGGCGGGAAGGCTCATCCGAAGCAATTTGACCGTCACGGATATGAACGATCCGGTGGGCGTATTCGGCGATGTCGGGTTCGTGGGTGACGACGATGATGGTGTTGCCTTTGGCGTGCAGTTCATCGACGAGCGCCATGATCTCGACGCCGGTTTTCGAGTCAAGATTGCCGGTAGGCTCGTCCGCCAGGATGATGGACGGGTGATTGATCAGTGCGCGGGCGATGGCGACGCGCTGGCGCTGACCGCCGGAGAGCTCGTTGGGTTTGTGGTACATGCGTTTTTCCAGGTTGACGGTCGCGAGTGCGGCCTTGGCTCGCTCCAGGCGCTCCTCCGCAGGAGTTCCGTTGTAGATAAGCGGCAGTTCAACATTGTGCAACGCTGTGGCCCGGGCCAGCAGATTGAAAGTCTGGAAAACGAAGCCGATTTCCTTGTTGCGAATCCGGGCGAGCTCATCGTCCGTGAGTTCGCTGACCTGGTGGCCATTCAGCCAATACTGTCCCTGGGACGGCGTATCCAGGCACCCGATCAGGTTCATAAGCGTCGATTTGCCGGAGCCGGAGGGCCCCATGATGGCGACGTATTCGTTGTGGCGGATGCGCAGGTTGACTCCGCGCAGGGCGTGCACCTGCTGCTCGGAGCCCATGTCGTAGGTCTTCCAAAGATTGTCCACTACGATGACCTCGTCAGGCTCGGGGCCGCGCCCGGACGCCGGTTGGTCGGGTGCGGCCTTTGTCAGAGTCTCAGATGCCATCTATTTCTCCTGCTGGCGCACGCGCAAATGTGCGGTTCCAGTTACTCCTTAGCCTAGCAGCCTGGGCTGATCTCCTGCGGAGATGTCCGCGTCACGCTCAGACGCTCCGCTTAGCTCAGACGCGACTCAGGACGATGCATTCTCGGTTTCCGTGGTCGTGTCGCGCTTGACCACAGCATCGTCTTTCAGCTTTCGCAGCACGCGATAGGGTCCGACCACGATCTCTTCGCCGGGCTGCAGTCCACTGGTGACTTCGATGTCCGAAGCACCCGTGATGCCGGTCTGCACGGGCACGAACACGGCACGCAGCTTGCCATCGATTTTGCGCAGAACGAAGACGCCTTGAACCGGCGGATGTTTGGGCGCATTCGACAGGCTCGCGTCCACCTTATGCGCCTTCTTGTTCTTCTTTCCGGAACCCGGCACATTCATGGCGAGCGCCTGCAGCGGAATGGCGATGACGTTGTCTTTGTGCGCGGTGTCGATCTTTGCCGTGGCCGACAGTCCGGGCCGCAAGTCGGGCGCGGGACCATCCAGCGTAACCACAACTTTGAAGTCCTTGGCTTCTTCGGTTCCGGTCGTGCTCTGGCTGGTCGAGGCCCCGCTGGAGCGCAGCAGTGCCTGATCGCCCACTTCCGTTACATGCCCTTTGAAAACCTTGCCAGGCAGCGCGTCCACTGTGACATCGGCGGATTGTCCCACCTTTACGCCGGAAATGTCCGTTTCGTCCACCTTCACTTCCGCTGTGATGACCGACATATCCGCCAGCGTCATCAGCGTACTTCCCTCTGTATTCTGAATGCCGGGCACGACCGTTTCGCCTTCCCGGACCGGTTCATTCGTCACGATTCCGTCAAAGGGAGCAATGCTGATGGTACGGTCCAGGGCGTCGGTTTGCCCGCGCAGGGTGGCAACGTTGGATGTGTATTTGGCGCGTGCCGACTCGGTTTGTGCCCGGGCCTGGATGAGGGAGGCCTCGTCTTCCGCAAGCGTGGCCACATCGGTCTCGTAGGCCGCCTTTTTCGAGTCGAAGTCCTGCTTGGCGATCAACTGGTCCTTATAGAGCTGCTGCGCTCGCTCATAATCGAACTTTTTCTGCTCCAGGTCCGCCTTTTCAGTCTGGACTTTGGCTTCAGCAGCTCGTTCCGCCGCTACATCGGCCGCGATGTCTTTTTGCGAGGAACTGATCGTGGCCTTTTGCGCATCCACGCTGGAGGACTGCGGCGTGCTTTCGATGGTCGCGACAATTTGGCCCTTGTGCACACGGGCTCCCTCCTTCGCATAAAGGTGGGTCACCCGGCCCATCACCAGTGCGCCAACGTTTACATACACTTTTGGCTTGATCTCACCGGTACCGCTCACGATACTGACAAGGTTTTCTCTGGTGACCTTAGCCGTCAGCACCTTTTGCGCATCCGCGCGGCTGCGATAGATGGTTACTCCTACGACGGCAGCACATACGACAACAATCCCTACCACGATTAAGACAGTTTTTTTATTCATCTTCATTCGGCACGTCTCTTCCGTCCGGCACGAGCTACGGCAGGCACTTGCAATGCCGAGGGTTTTCGGATGTCTCTACTTACGATAATGCAGAAACAAAAGTTCCATCGACCTTTTTGACGGCCTGCGATTTACTCCAATGCCAACCGAAGCCACTTTAGAGACACCTAAGATGCGCAGCCTGGCCTATTCAGGAGCCTGCCGCTTGAAAGTCCTGTTGCAAACGCCATACAATCGGTGTACAGAAATCCGAGGTTTCGTCCATGTCCCGCAAACGCTTCACGATCACCCTTGCAATGCTTGCCGCCGTGGCGGGGTGTTCAGCACACTTTGCCGGCGCACAGGATGCCCAGTCCGGTGAGGTGTCACAAGCTGCTCCTTCCAACCCCGCCCAAGCCAACCCGCTCAAACGCAAGCTGTCCGACAGGGAAATTCGCGCTCAGCAAAAGGCCCTGCGCCAGGAGTTGAAGGGTCCGTACAAAAAATGGCTGGATCAGGACGTTCGCTGGATCATCAGCGACCATGAAAGGACGGCGTTTCTTGGATTGTCGAACGACGAGGAGCGCGATGCGTTCATTGAGCAGTTCTGGCGCAGGCGCAATCCGGATCCGCAGTCGGAAGACAACAGCTATCGCGAGGAGATCTACCGCAGAATCGCGTATGCAAACGAGCATTTTGCCGCAGGCAAACCCGGCTGGATGACGGACCGTGGACACATGTACATTGCCTGGGGCCCTCCGGACTCCAAAGATTCTCATCCGTCGGGCGGCCAGTATGTTCGTCCGGAAGAGGAAGGCGGCGGCCAGACGCAGACGTTTCCCTTCGAGACGTGGCATTACAGGCATCTGGACGGAGTGGGCGATAACATCGATATCGAATTTGTCGACAGCTGCATGTGCGGCGACTACCACATGACGCTGAACCGCGCCGAAAAAGACGCGCTGCTCCACGTACCCGGAGCCGGCGCCACGCAATGGGAAGAGATGGGCCAGGCCAAAAAAGCGGACCGGTTCCGCGGTGGACTGGAACAACTGGGCACCGGGCCGCTGTCCAGCATGCAAGGCAGCAAGGAGTTCGACCGGCTCGATACATACGCCAAGCTGCAGGCTGCTCCCCTGGTCAAATTTAAAGACCTGCAGGAGTTTATTACCAGCCACAAGGTACTGACCGGACCCTTTTTCCCTTTCGACGTGCGAACGGATTTTGTCCGCGTGACCGACGATACCGTTCTGGTCCCGATCACGCTGCAGATTCGCAATCGCGACATAACTTACAACACAAAGCAGGGAGTTTCCCGCGGCGTCGTCAATATTCTGGGTCGCGTCTCAACGATCACGGGACGTATCGCCCAGACGTTTGAAGACACCGTGGAAGTTGACCAACCTGCGGAACTGCTTCCGAAGTCGCTCAACAGCAAGTCGGTCTACTGGAAGGCGCTGCCCCTGCGTCCCGGACATTATCGTCTGGATATTGTGATCAAGGACGTGAACAACCCCGATCATGTGGGCACCTATGCACGCGCTTTCATCGTTCCTGAATATGACGATGAGAAGCTCGCCGCCTCCTCGCTGATTCTGGCCGACAAAATGCGCCAAGTGCCCTCGAAAGACATTGGCACCGGTAAATTTGTGATTGGCAACACTTATATACGGCCGCGAGTCAGCGGAACGGCAACGCAGCCGGTGAGTTACACTCGCAATCAGGATCTGGACTTCTGGATGCAAATCTATAACCTGAAGATCAATCCTAAGACGAAGCAGAATGAGGCCACGGTGGAGTACCGCGTCGTCGACCTGGGAACGAACAAGACCCTGTTCGACGCAACGGAGGCGGCAGCCAAACTGAATCCAAACTCCGATCAGGTGACATTGGAAAAGTCGATGCCGCTCGCCGGACTTCAACCGGGCAAGTATAAAATCACCGTCAGCGTAAATGACGGAGTATCCAAACAGCAATTGGCACAATCCGCCCCCTTTGAGGTGACGCAGTAGAACCTCCGCCGTTCTAACGCGGAGATATCGTGGAATCTCTCCCATGGAGGGCTGATCCCCCGTTCGGCCTTCCATGGCAGGAAAAGGGCATTCGCGTGAATAACGCAATAATCGGGTGAGTCGATCCAGGTCTCAATTCGGGCTATTGCTGTTTCTGGCGCTGGCGTTTCCTACGTTGGCGCAGAGTGGCCCCACACCCGCATCCACGCTGACCGGGGTGGTGCTGGACACAGACCATACCCCAATGATGGGCGCGGTCGTCGAGTTATTTGGCTCCAGCGCCATCCCGCTGCTGACCGCTTTTACCGACATCTACGGACGATACCGCTTCTCCAACCTTGCACCCGGCAGCTATCGAGTGAAAGTTGTGCAAGCGTATTTTGCGCCGGCTCAGAGAAAAAATATCCGTGTGGACACCAGCACGCACACAGTGGTCGACCTTACGATGGTTTCCCTGTTTGGCATGTCTCAATGGTTTCCCGCTGTCTCCCGCCCTGGCGATGAACCGTCGGACGACTGGACCTGGACTCTCCGTTCCGCTGTCGATCGCCCGATCCTTCGCTGGATTGGACCCGGCGATGCGATGCAAGGATCCGATGCGACCATAGTTAAGCCGGTTGGAGATACTTCGCGTCGCAATCTAAGCCACCCGGTTTCTCTCCATGGGGCTGTGACTGCCGGTTCGCAGCAATTTGGCCAAGGAGGAGTCCAGGAAGAGGCGTTTCTTCGCCTGATGCAGAGTCAGGCGGGCGAAGCCATGATGCACCTGCGGACCTCCACATCCGGTGCAGCCTTCGTCGCGGCTGGCGTAGAAAGAGATCCGTCTCCGGGGGATTCCTTTCGGGCTGCGGGAAGCTTCCGGACTCTGCCGGTAAACTCCGGTTCAGGAGTCGGGCCGTTGCAGATTCTGCAGTTTCGCGGAGGCGAACAACTTGCCTTGAGCGATGAACTGCTGGCGCAGTTTGGTGCGGAAACCGAAGCTGTCCAGTCGGGACAAACCGTCACCGCTGCCCTTCCCTTTATGGCGGTCCATCTGCATCAGGATGGCAATGAGATCACGTACCGCCTCGCCACCAGCACCGATCTCCAGCAGTTGACCGATCTCGGTTCCGCTGGAGATGTGCCGGCGCTGGCCATGCAGAACGGAAACCTGCAGATCACTCACGGCCTGCATCAGGAATTTTCCATTCGCCGCAAAGTCGCAGGCCTGCAAATGGAAGCAGCCTACTTTTACGACCACCTGATCGATCCCGTCCTGAATGGATACGGAGATGTCAGTGCTGCGGAATTTGCCTCTGGAGATGTGCTGCTCGATCCCATTACCGGAGCCTTCCGCTCAGCCGGTCCCAATTATGCTGGCGGAGGGTTTCGCATTCTGGCGACACGGCAAGTAAAGGGAAACCTCTGGACAGCTTTGGAGTACGCCGAGGGTCCGGTCCTTAGTCTGCCGGCGGCCAACACTCTTCCGGGAACATCCTATGTGGAGGCACTGACAGGAGTCGGCGCAACGCGCACCCAATCGGTCCTGCTCAGCATGCATGGCCGCGTCCTGGGTGCCGGCACAGCCTGGGATGCGGGTTATCGCTGGCAGCCGGAGGCGACAATTACGGCCGTCGATCCGTTTGACACGGGTCTGAATGCACCGTTCCTGAGCATCACTCTGCACCAGCCGATAGCTTCGCTAAACTCTTCACCGGACAAGCTGGAACTCGAGTTCGCGATGCAGAACATGCTCGCGCAGGGATATCGTCCCATCTATGTGGTGGCGGGCCAAACGCTTTATTTCGCGCAGGCGCCTCGGCTGGTAACCGGCGGCCTGGCATTTTCTTTTTGAGGGATGACGTGGAGAATCGATCCTTGCCCGGCCTGTGATATTCTTGGTTGGAGCAATTGAGCAAAGCAGTATCCGCACCTTCCTCTTCCCACCGTTGCACCCTCCTGGACGCGTAGCTCAACTGGCAGAGCATTCGACTCTTAATCGACAGGTTGAAGGTTCGATTCCTTCCGCGTCCACCAATCCTTTCAACACCTTAGAGGATCAGAAACGATGCACTTGGAACCGTTTGGAACCGTTGTGTTCTGAGGTTTGAAGTCTGTGCACAGGATTGCCTGCGTTCTGCTTTCCAAAGCCTCCACCACGCTCTGTGGAATCTCCTGCATATAAACATTGCCAGTGGTCTGGATGTCGGCATGCCGTAAGATTCGCTGAGCATCTTTGATGCTCCCGTGTTGCTGCAAATCGGTTCCCAACGTGCGTCGCATTACCTGGAAGGTAACCAGACGCTTGGGAATGCCGAGCCGCTCTGCAATCGGGTGAATGCGGGTCCGCAGGAAATTATTGCCATCGCGCGGAACCATCTGGCCCGCTCGATTTCTTTTCCCCATCACCGGAAACATCAATGCCTCCGAAGATGCATTCGTGCAAACCACTCGCCATGCATCTATCACCCTTCTGACGGATGCTGGAACCGGAATCGAATCACCACTTCTTGCAGTCTTCAATTTGCCCTCGTAAAAGACCCCTTCATAGGCTGTGCCACACGGGATGAGTCGATCTCCCGTGAAGCACTTCCACTGCAAACCGAGTGTCTCGCTGGTACGTGTGCCGCAAAATAGCGCAACGTACATCAGACACCGGTCATGCGGGTCATGAATTGAGTTCAGCAATGCCATGATCTGTTCCGGTTGCAACGTCGGTCTTGAAACTGGCTTCAAGTCTGGCAGCGCAAGGTCCTCTGTTGGATTTTCCGTGATGAACTTCAGCTTTCTGGCTTGGCGCATGATCGCCTTGCTATAGACATAGATGTGTTTCACCGTCGAGGCTGCATACTGTCTCGCAAGATCGTTCAAGGTCATCTGGAAATCAAATCCAGAGATCTTTCGCAGTGGGGTGTCTTTGAAACGGGCCACAAGATGGCGACGAATCTCAAACTCCGCACTTCTCCGGGTTGCGGGTCTCCAGAGTCCGCGCCGCATAGCTAAATAGCGTTCCTCGACAAACCAACCGAATGTTACAGACTCGTCATGGGGTTGATGTTGAGTGTTCGCTTCACCGCCGCCAGCATTTTCGCGTCGGATAATCTGCTGCAAAATCTCTTCTGCTTCCCACTTTCGCAGTTTCGATTTCAATCCGAGCACCACCTTGCGTGTTTTTTCAACCTCCTTTCCCTCCCGGTCTCGCAGGTATACACGAAATTTTCCATACCACTTTTTCTCCCGTGACCCCATCGGATACACGGTGCCTTTCTGATAGACCATTGCCATGTTGTTCTCCTGTTCTGGTCCCGAACAGTTTGGTCGCGGAGAACGGTTCT
>DAHVZT010000082.1 GCA_027323885.1 Acidobacteriaceae bacterium | reverse complement strand
TAGCGAACCCTGTGTTTCACTGAGTTCACACCCAGCCCCGTCAGCTCGCCGTTTTCCTCATCCAGCTTGATGTCCGCGGCGCAACTACAAAGCTGGAGAATCACGCTCCAGACGCAGCGCAGAGCCAAGCGGACACTCATGGGCCACCTGAGGCCCGTTTGGAGTCCGGTCCCTCAATAATTCAATGAACTATAAGTTGATTTGTTTCGGAAGTCTGGCGGAGAGAGAGGGATTCGAACCCTCGATAGAGCTTTTGGCCCTATAACGGTTTAGCAAACCGCCGCCTTCAGCCTCTCGGCCATCTCTCCGCGTTAACCAAGTATAGCGAACTCCACCGATTTCTACCTTGAGTTTTGCTATGATCGAGAAGAATTCATGCTTTGCGGAAAACGCTGGCGTACGAAGAGGCAATAGCCTCTCGTGGATTGCGATTCAAACATTTGGGAGAAATCCCATCCCTGTCCCTGATCCGCCCGACCGTCGCTGCAGATTTTGGAGCCGGAGAATGCTGCGTGAAGCAAACCCTGCGTACTACCATCTTATTGGTGGTCATGTGCCTGACTGCGGTAGCGGTGCTCGCGATCCGATACGCTCCCGTCCTGTTGTCGACCCGCTATCTACCGCACCGGTTCTGCTACCTGGCACAGCCATGGCTGATCTGGAGCAATGCGCCCGCCGATGCCGCGATTTCCCTTTCCTATTTGATCCTGTTTGAGTCGCTTTTCCTGCTGGCATGGCTGGTGCGGTCTCAGCTCCGGCCGTATCTTTGGATACTTCTCTCGTTCGGTGGCTTCATTCTGACCTGCGGCCTCACTCACCTGATGGAAGTGGTAACCATCTGGTGGCCGGTTTATCCATTATCCACCGCGGTGAAAATTACCTGCGCCATCGCCTCCATCCCCACCGCGATCGCATTCCAACTCAAGGTGCGACCCATCGCGAGAGAGGTCCAGCAGTACCTGCGGGAAATGCACACCAGCCGGGAGGCGCTCGTCGCGTCGGAGCGGCTGGCCGCGGTTGGCAGGCTCTCGGCCAGCATCAGTCATGAGATCAACAATCCGCTGGAATCTGTCATGAATCTGATGTACCTGATCGGTACCCACCCGGCTTTGCCCGCCGATCTTCAGCCCTCGGTTCGATTGGCGGAAGATGAATTGAAGCGCGTGGCCCAGATCGCGAACCATACATTGACGTACTATCGCGAGTCTGCGCAGCCGATTCGAGTCAACTTGAGAGAAGTGGTGGAAGCGGTACTGACGCTTGAAAAAGCGCGCATCGCCGCGGCGCGAGTCTCCGTCACCTCCAAATTCGTCGGTGAGGAACCGGTCATCACAGCACATCCGGGCGAGATGCGCCAGATCCTCATCAATGTCGTGGAAAATGCCCTTGCGGCGATGCCTCAGGGGGGCAGGCTTCACATCTCCATCCGTCCTTTGACCCGGTCCAACTCGCAGAGAGGCTACACCATTCGGGTAACCGATTCAGGCACTGGAATCTCGCCAGCGGTCATGGAAAGGCTGTTTACGCCTTTCTTCAGCACCAAGGGATCCAGCGGCACAGGTCTGGGACTGTGGATCATCCGGCAGATCACGGAGAAGCACGGAGGCCGCCTGCGGGTGCGTTCCAGAGAGAATGTCGGCACGGTGGTCGCGATATGGCTTCCCGCACAGGCGAACCTCGCAGACGGCCAAACCATGCAGGCCAAATCGCAATATCACGTGATTGCTCCCCATCCGCAGCAACATGGATAGAGAGATGCCGGCGGAAGCCGCGTCCAGGCTCCTGCCGTACCCCGGCCCGGATGCAGCCAACAAGTAAAATACTTTTACATCGCAGCCAGCGATTCAAGAAGGCAGACTTTGAAGCATATCGTCCTTTGTTTTGCGATTTTTGCGTTCGCCGCCAGCGGCGCGAGCGCCTATCCGCAAGTGGCGCCTCCTACAGAAGTGCATGACGCCACTGCGCTTAAGCCTCCCGCCGGTGCTCGCGTGGCCATTGTGGAATTCGAAGACATGGAATGCCCGGACTGCGCGCGCGCCAACCCGCTGCTGAAGGAAGCGTCGGAAAAGTACCACATTCCATGGGTACGGCACGACTTCCCGCTCCCCATGCACGTGTGGAGTTTCGATGCCGCAGTCGATGCCCGCTGGTTCGACACCAAGTCCAAGAAGCTGGGAGATGAATTCCGGGATGCGGTATTCGCGAATCAGGCCAGCATCCAGACCCAGGCCGACCTGCGTGCCTTCGCGGAGAAGTTCGCACAGCAGCACAATCTCGGCTTTCCGTTTGTTGTCGATCCACAAGGCAAACTCGCCGCGGAGGTCAAGGCCGACTATGCGCTTGGGCAGCGAATCGGCATCGAGCATACTCCCACAATCTGGGTCGTGACGAATAAGAAGAGCGGCGTCCCGTTTGTGGAGGTGGTCGACCGTACGCGGCTGTATCAGATTATCGACCAGGCTTTGGCCGAAACGGCCAACGAGAAGGGGAACACGTCCGGGGCCACGCATCACTCCCGGCACGCGACATCCGAGTAGATGGAGATCTTCTGCGAAGGACCCGCACCGACCTGACGGTAATTCCCGGAAGAATCATCGGTCGCATACTGGCCTGCCGGTTGCACCCCCACCGTGCCGTAGGGGAGACTGGCGGCTATTCCCGTCACTCCCACCTGCACGTTATAGTCCATCAGACCGGGCGACGCATTCACAGAACGCACATTGGCATTGCTGATCGTTCCGCAGCCCGCAAGCAACAACGATGCGGTCAGGGTGAGTGTCCCGCAGATAAAGCGCCATTTTAGAGACATATTCCGATCCACTCCTTCGGGGAAGGCGCCAATCTCATCGCTCTGTGTCGCTGAGTTCGTCGCTGGCTGAATGTCGAATGTGAAACATACAACTGAATTTTCGCCTGCTCTGGTGTGACGGACAGGGAAACGTCCGCATCTGAACGTTCGAGTTTCACTTATCGGATGCGGCAGGCTAGAACGAGTTTGCCGGTTCTTCGCGATTTTTTCAATTGCATAATCACGAATGTATATTTTTTGTCATCGGAATAGTGCGCCGCTTGCGTAACCGAAGTACTTGCTCCATTTAGCTCCTGCAATCCACGGTGTTCCCATGCAGCCGAAAAGTCCACAATCCAAACCAGGACAAATTTCCCGTCGCTGCGGGGCGGCAAAGTTGCGGATGTGGTGCATGGGTCCCGTCCCGCCGCGCTGCCTTTCCTGCATCACGTGGTTCGTCCTGCTGCTTGGATGCGGCGGCTTGCGGCCGGTTGACGCCGCTCCGTTGCAAAAAACCTCCCAGGTTCCGCAAAAGCGCGACTCGACCCAAGCCCCGCCCCCCGTACAGCCGATTCCTCTCACCAGTTCCCGCATTGCGGATCGAGCAGAAGCCCAGACCAACTCTACCGTCGATGTGACGAGTGCAGGATGGCAGCTTGCTCCCGTGCTCGTCGATGCCGGGGATCAAATAGAATTCCGCGCCACGGGGCGGATGCGCTTGAGCGACGGCCACACCGCTGGTCCGGACGGAGTCGCGCGCGGCTGGACCGATTTGCTGCGAATCTACCCACTCAGCAATGCCAACAGCGGAGCACTGATCGGAAGGCTCGGGAAGGGCAGCGCGGGACTGCCTTTCCTGATTGGAGCGGCTCGATTGTGGACCGCGCCTTCGTCCGGTCCGCTTTACCTGCGAGCGAACCTCAGCCCGGATTTGACCGGCGACGGAAGCTTTCATGTCGCCATCCGGCGCATAAGAAGCAGCCCCGTGGCCGCAGGTTCGACAGAGATCTCCAGAGCGTTCCTCTCCGGACTTTCCCCGGGTCTCTTCGCCGCCATTCCCCGGCGGGTACAGGACCTGAACGGGGATCCCGGCGACATGGTGAACTTGGCACTGCTGGGCACCAGGCAACAGGTGGAAAGCGACCTTGTAAAAGCCGGCTGGTTTGCCACGGACCCGGATCCGCGGGACGCCTTGCTCCATGGACTGATCGACACTTTGGCGCGCCGGTCCTATCGAGATGTTCCTATGAGCACCTTGTATCTATTTGGCCGCCCGCAAGACCTGGCTTACGCACGCGCCAGTGCGATTGAGGTCGCCGCCACGCGCAATCACATGCGCCTATGGAAAACGAACGAAACCGTGGATGGCCTGCCACTCTGGGTGGGATCGGCGACCCGCGACCATGGGTTTGAGCGGGACCAGCGCACCGGCGGCGTGACCCATCATATCGATCCCGATGTGGACCAGGAGCGCAGTTATATTCTGGCCAGCCTGAACGACGCCGGTCAGGTCAAGGCTGCCGCGTACGTCATGCCGTCGCACCCTGTGCATCAGGCCCGGACCGCCACCGGTGGCCAGTTCTCCAGCGACGGCAGGATTCTGGTGCTATTGTTACGCTAGAGATCGCTGGCGCGTTGACCCAACACCGATTCTCGAACCGGCATCTCAATGATTAGCGGCACGTTTTGCCGCTAACGCCGCCAGTAGCTCTGGCAATCTCAGGTTCAGCTGCCTGAGGGCGCTCGAAGGAAAATGTCAGCAGAGGCGCAGGTTTTCGCGATTTCCTCTGCTTGCCGCCGGCGAAGGAGAATCGCGTCAGCCGGCGGACTCTGCTGACCCATTCGGGGAAATGACGCTCGTCTCAGGACTCCTCAATCTTCAACCTAGGCTGACGACGTGTACCGCAAACCTAGGCTGACCTGTACCGCGCCGCCAGCCCGATCTGCCCGGCGCGGCATTCCCAGAGAGAGTCCCAGCGCCATGCGTGTCCCACGGTAACCCCACTCGTGAGATGTCCGCTTTTCAATACCCCACCGGGTGAAGCTCGAGGTCGGGTGTGGCCAGAGATGTGGTGGGCCTTTCCCACGGATCCAACCGGGTGATTGTGAGGACGGTGATATCGTCTTCCTGCCCGAAAGCGATCGCCGCATCGGTCGCTTCCTTCGCCGATGGCCCCGACGCAAACAGCCTGTGCACGCGTTCGAAACCATACAGTTCGCCGCTTGCGTTGCGTGCCTCGAGCAAGCCATCGGTATACAGGCTCAGTTGATCTCCCGGATGAAGCATCACCCAGTCCTCATGATAGGTTGCGGAGGGTAACACCCCCAGCGGCAACGAACCCTCGATTTCAAGCTCCTCCTGATTCAGAATCGGCGGGAGATGGCCGGCATTGGCAATCGTTACCTGGCCGTCTCGATTGAGCCGCAGAATCAGCGCCGTGACGAAGCCCCCCTGCAACCGTCCGCACAAACAATGATTAAGCTTCTCCAGCATTTTCAACGGAGTCACTTGCGTCTCCGCCAACGAGCGGATTACACCCACGATGAGTGAGACGTTCATGGCCGCCTTCAGGCCTTTGCCGCTCACGTCCCCCAGCGCCACAATGGTCGATCCCGCTTCTTCGCGGATGATCTGGAAGAAGTCTCCGCCCACCTCCAGCGCGGGCTGATAGGCGCTCGTGATTGCGAAACCGTCCAGCGAGGGGAGCTTTTCAGGGATCAGCACTCGTTGAATTTCACGCGCACTCTGCATCTCCCGTTCCAGCACCCGCTGCCGGGCCTGCTGCTCCATACTGCTGCGGTAGACGGCGTACAGAATGGAAATGAAAAGCATAATCGCCGCCAGATTGGCCGCCGTGAATGTAACACCGTTCAGAGTGAAGAGCGGCCGGTTGATCGTGGCAAAGAGAGTCCAGCGTGTAAAGCGCTGCCCGGCGGTGCTGATGTCCGCGATCATGTCGATCATCTGCGAAACCAGCGCGCTGACAGCAAAGAACCAGCGCGAGCCCTCCAGCGGCTTTCGATGGCCGATCGCGATAATCGCCAGCGGGAAAACTTCGGCCACAAAGATAAAGGAGGTCAGCACAGCATCCAACCGCTGCATCGACGCCCCGGCACTCCCCCAGAAAAATGCGAGCGCTCCGTCTGCGATTCCCGCCGCTACCGTAGCCATCGCGAGTCCGCTCGTCCACCGCACCAATGTCCGATTGTCATTGAGCCGCAGCAGCCAGATCAGAAGGAACCACAGCGAGACACGATTCAGCACATAGACGGGTTGGTTCAGTCCCCAGCCCCACGCGTA
>DAHVZT010000047.1 GCA_027323885.1 Acidobacteriaceae bacterium | reverse complement strand
CGCCCGGCTGCAGACCGGCAAGACGCGTTGCATGCCAGCCGGTCGGAAAAATGTCCGACAGCATGACGTAGTCTTTCTCCTTCTCATCGGCATCTTCCGGCAGATGCAGGCAATTGAAGTCGGCGTAGGGCACGCGGAGATACTCCGCCTGGCCGCCGGAGTACGGGCCCATGCCGGCGAACCCGTAGGCAGCGCCTGCCATTCCCGGCATGACAGAAGGATCGGCGCAGGTAAGGCAGAATCCCGTAAGTCCGCGCTCGCAATTTGCGCAAAAACCACATCCTATATTGAAGGGCAGCACAACTTTGTCGCCCTTCTTCACGGAATCGACGGCCGAACCTACCTCGACGACGACTCCAAGATTCTCGTGGCCGAGAATCTTACCTTCCTCCACATCGGTACGGCCGTCGTACATGTGCAGGTCAGAGCCGCAAATGTTGGTGGTCGTCAGCTTGATCACCACGTCCGTCTGCTTCTCGATCCGGGCGTCGGGGACATTGTCAACGGAAACCTTCCTAGGGCCGTGATAGACAAGGGCTTTCATGAATCTCCTTTCGAGGCCGCAGCCTTTGGAGCGGCGCGGTTTAGGGTCTGGTTTGGAGCACGCTGCCTGCATACGGGCTGTATGCGGGAGTGCTCATGCAAGGGGCTTCAAGGGTTTGCGGATTGGAATTCCGGGTTGTGCGTGGCATCAAGTTTGATCAAGACACGGCGCAAATGCTCAACTAGATAGGATGCAAATTTCGCACCGGCGCCCCCGGCTCGTAGCTCCCTGGGCCGCCCGGGACGGCGCATCTGGAAAAAACCGCATACGCTTCGCAGCTTGCAACGTGTACGATTGCTTTGATTTATGTCGAACAAGCCGACCATTACGCCCTCATTTTCCGAGTTCCAGCGACTGGCGCGCAGCCATGACCTGGTTCCCATTTGCAAACCCTGGACTGCCGACCTCGAGACGCCGGTGTCGGCCTTTCTCCGCGTGGCCTATGGAGAACCGGAGGCGTTTTTATTGGAGTCCGTGGAGGGAGGCGAAAACGTAGGACGATATACGTTCATGGGCATCCGGCCCTACAAAAAAATCATTGCCCATGGTCACCAGCTCACGACCCATACCGGCTCCCACATCGAATCCAGCGAAGGAGATGTGTTTGAAGTTTTGCGCGAATCGCTCGCCGGACACACTTCTGCCAAGCTGCCCGGACTGCCGCCGTTTACTGCCGGGGCGGTCGGATTCTTTTCCTATGATGCGGTGCGGCTGATTGAAAAGCTCCCGGAGAAGGCGAAAGACGAACTCGGCATGCCGGATGCCTGTCTGATGTTCTTTGACACTGTGCTGGCCTTCGATCGTGTGAAACAGCAAATTTTACTCATTGCAACCGCCGATCTGCAGCGGAATCCTCCACGCACGGCCTACGCCAATGCAGTCCGGCGCTTGAACGAGCTGGAGCGCAGGCTCTCGAAGCCGCTGCCGAAACAGGTGCGGCACACCCCACGCGGCAAGCTCCAGCTAAAGCCGCGCACCCGGAAGCAGGATTATCTAACCGGCGTACAGCGCATCAAGGATTACATCACCGCCGGAGATGTCTTTCAGGCCGTGCTTTCGCAGCGCTTTGACGTGGAGCCAGGCGTGGATCCCTTTGCCGTTTACCGCGCGCTGCGCATTGTGAACCCGTCTCCCTATATGTACTTTCTCCGCATGGGCCTGCGCAGGCCGGGAGACACCCACCTGGCGGGCTCGTCGCCGGAACTGCTGGTGCGCGTGCATGGCAGGAAAGTGGAGTATCGGCCAATTGCGGGCACACGTTGGCGGGCCGAGGAGGAAGAGGAAGACCGGCGCATCGAGGCCGAGCTGCGCGCCGATGAAAAAGAAGTGGCAGAGCACATCATGCTGGTGGACCTGGGCCGCAACGATGTGGGCAAGGTGAGCGAATACGGTTCCGTGCAGGTAAAGGAACTGATGTTCGTGGAGCGTTACTCGCATGTCATGCATCTGGTAAGCGCGCTGGAAGGCACGCTGCGCGAAGAGCTGTCCGCCATCGATGCATTCCGCGCCTGCTTTCCCGCCGGAACGCTCAGCGGCGCACCCAAAGTGCGCGCCATGGAGATCATTGAGGAGTTGGAACCTGCGCGGCGCGGAGTCTACGGCGGCAGCGTCTTCTACGCGGACTTCTCCGGAAACTTTGATTCCTGCATCGCGATTCGCAGCCTGCTGATGCGTGGCAAACAAGGCCATATCCAGGCGGGCGGCGGTATTGTCGCGGATTCCGACCCGGAGAAGGAATACGAAGAGTCTATTAACAAAGCGAAGGCGGTTGTGAGAGCGATTGAGCGGGCGCGAGGTCAGTAGCAGCGATACGTGACGGAAAAGCTGCCGACGCGATCTTCTTGACCCCTTTTCGCAATTACGGGCACGCGGGCGCATTGCTCGATGCGTTGCCGTCACGCTGGCACGCAGAGAACAGCCGCCATGCATTGGCTTCGTCAGCGCTGCCGAGCGGGGCCTTCAAAGTTCATTCCGATCTATATTAGGCGTGAAGGCATTCTTCGCGTCGCGCTGCTTTGGAGGAAAGGGCTCTGTGCGTATTGCGCTGTTTATCACCTGCTACAACGACACATTGTTTCCAGAGACTGGAATTGCAGTGGTACGTGTGCTGGAGCGGCTTGGTCACACGGTGGATTTTCCGGCGGCCCAGACCTGCTGCGGGCAGATGCATTACAACACCGGCTATCAGGCGGAGGCGCTTCCGCTTGTGCGCAGATTTGTTGAGGTGTTTCGTGAGCACGATGTCATTTGCGTCCCATCCTCCTCCTGCGTCGCAATGATTCGCGAGCATTATGCAAAAATTGCGGTCGCTTCCGGCGACTTGCGTCTGCAGGCGGACGTCACCACTCTGCTGCCACGGGTGTATGAGTTCACCGAACTGCTGGTCCACCGGCTGAACGTGGACGATGTGGGCGCCACCTACCCGCACCGCGTAACCTATCACGCAAGCTGCCATTCGCTTCGCAGTTTGCATTTGGGCGACGTTCCATTGAGGCTGCTCGGGAAAGTGAGGGGGATCGAACTGGTCCCTTTGCAAAAGCTGGATCAGTGCTGCGGATTCGGCGGGACATTCGCGATCAAGAATGCGGATGTTTCCGGAGCGATGCTCGAAGACAAGCTGCATTGCATCGAAAACACGCAGGCGGAAGTCTGCACCGCATGTGACAATTCCTGCCTGATGCATCTGCAGGGCGCGATCCACCGCCAACGTAAGGCGGTCCGCACGGAACATATTGCACACATTCTCGCCAGCGAGGGTGGTTCAGCGGAGCCGCGGAAGGACACCGTCTGATGGCGGCGCCGAATTCAGCTGCGGATTTTCCTTCCGCCGCGTTGCCACTGCTGCGGAACGTGCAATTGCGCGACAACGTCCGTCACGCAACGGATGTCATTCAAAGAAAAAGATCTCGCGTCGTGGGCGAGATGCCTGACTGGGAAATGCTGCGGGACAGCGCCCAGCGCATCCGCGAGCACACGATGGAATACCTTGCCGATTATCTGGAGCAGTTTGAGCAGAACTGTACGGCCGCCGGGGGACAGGTCCACTGGGCGCGCAACGCGGAGGAGGCCAACCGCATTGTGATCAAGCTGGCGCAGAACGCCACAGCAAGCGTGATCAAGATCAAGAGCATGACCACGGAAGAGATCGGTCTGAATCGCGCGCTGGAAGCGGCGGGCATCCAGCCGGTCGAAACGGATCTGGCAGAGCTGATTGTGCAGCAGTCCCATGACAGGCCGTCCCATATTGTGGTTCCGGCGCTGCATATCAATCGCCACCAGGTGCGCGATCTGTTTGCGCGGACGATGAATCTAACCCAGCTCACGGACCGCGCGGAGGATCTTACGGAAGCTGCGCGAGCCTACCTGCGGCAAAAGTTTTTGCAAACGCCCGTAGCCATCAGCGGCGCCAATTTTCTGGTAGCGGAGACCGGCGGCGTATGCATCGTGGAGTCGGAAGGCAATGGCCGCATGTGTCTCACGCTGCCACGCACCCTGATCGCAATCGCAGGTATCGACAAAGTTGTTCCGCGTTTTCGCGATCTGGAGGTAATGCTTCAAATTTTGCCGCGCTCGGCCACCGGCGAGCGAATGAATCCCTACAATTCCATTTGGACCGGAGTCCATCCGGGCGATGGCCCTCAGGAGTTTCACATAGTCCTGCTGGATAACCGTCGCACGGAAATCCTGCGCGATGCCGATGCGCGCGAGACGCTGCACTGCATTCGTTGCGGCGCATGCCAGAATGCCTGCCCCGTATATCTCCAGACGGGAGGTCATGCTTACAACTCTGTGTACGCGGGACCGATTGGCGCGATTCTGACGCCGCAGTTGGCGCTTATGCGAGAGGGCCAGTCGCTGCCCTACGCATCGTCCCTGTGCGGCGCCTGCTATGAAGTGTGTCCGGTCAAAATCAACATTCCCGAGGTGCTCATCCATCTGCGCGGAAGAATCGTGCAACAACAGCCGCAGCTGCAGCGGACCTTTGGCCTGGAAGCCATCGCGATGCGCTTCGCCCAATGGCTGTTTCTGAGTGAAGCGCGGCTTAGATTGGCTCAGTGGATAGGAAGAATGGCGCAGAAACTTTTTATAGGTAACAGCGGATGGATCGAGAAGCTGCCCGGAATGCTGGGGGGCTGGACGCGCACGCGCGATCTGCGCCCCATGCCCCCGCAAAGCTTTCGCGCCTGGTTCGAGAAACGCTCAGAATCTTCCACGGTGAGGAACCAGGGGAAGTATGAATGACGCGATAGCACGCACAGAGATCCTCGCCCGGATCCGTTCTGCCAACGCAAAACCAAAAACCATGTCCGCAGTGGACGACTGGAAGGCCCTGCCACGACAGTATCGCCAGCAAAGTACACGAGACCTCGCGAGCTGCATCTCCTTGCTGGAAGACCGCCTGCGCGATTATGGCGCCGGAGTGCACCGCTCGGCGCGGGGACAAGTCTCCGCTGGCATTGCCGCCATTCTGCGCCAGCGGAACAGCCGCCAGGTGCTGGTTCCCGCGGAGATCGACCGCAGATGGCTACCGCAACAGTTTGCATTCGTGACGGACACCGATCTGTCGCATGGTGAGCTTGACGCCTGTGACGGCGTGCTGACCGGCTGCAGCGTCGCGATCGCGATGACAGGAACGCTGGGGTTGTGTCATGCCGATGGCTTGGCTCCGGAACAGAGAGCGGGCAGGCGAGCGTTGACGTTGGTCCCGGATTATCACCTGTGTGTCGTCGAATCCTCATCAGTGGTGGAGACAGTACCGCAGGCATTCGAGGCTTTGGAGCCGTATAAAGGTCAACCGGTCACGTTCATTTCCGGCCCTTCCGCAACAGCGGACATTGAGATGACGCGCATCCAGGGCGTGCATGGCCCGCGTGTGCTGGACGTGCTGATTGTCGACTGAATCGAATCGGTACAATTTGGGTGGAAGGCTTTGGGTGCGGTTTGTCACCTCGAAAGAAACCATCCAGTTTATTGCGGACAGAAAGGAAATTAAGACGTGCCGCTGCGCTATCTTGAAAACCGCTGGGATCCGACGGTCGCATCCAGATTGGGCGATGCCGAGTTATTGCGTTACCGTTCCAATTTGCTAGGTTTCGATCTGCGCATCACCAACTATGGAGGCGGCAACACGAGTGCCAAGCTGACGCAGCCGGATCCGCTCGACGGCAGTCCGCAGCAGGTATTGTGGGTCAAGGGCAGTGGCGGGGATCTGGGAACGATCTCCACCGCTGGGTTCGCAACGCTGTATCTCAGCAAGCTGCACGCACTCACGCGCAAATACCGCGGCGCCGCGCATGAAGATGAGATGGTGGCGCTTTATCCGCTTTGCGCCTTTGGGGTCAATCCTGTTGCAGCTTCCATAGACACTTCGCTGCATGCCTTTCTCCCTGCTCTGCACGTCGATCACTTACATCCAGACTGGGCGATTGCATTGGCGGCTGCGGCGAACGGCGAGCGGCGAATGCAGGAATTCAACCATCGATTCGGGCATAACCTGGTCTGGCTGCCGTGGCAGCGGCCGGGATTTGAACTGGGCATGATGCTCAAGAACGCCGTTGAGCAGAATCCAGGATGCGACGGGATTGTGCTGGGCGGCCATGGGCTTTTTTCCTGGGGCGAGACTTCGGAAGAATGCTATTCGAACACCATTCTGCTGATCGACCATCTGGGGCAATTTGTACAGGAGTTTGTAGATCGGCTGGGCAATCGCATCTTCGGCGGAGAGCTCCACAGCACCCGGCGGGACCATCTGTCGATTGCGACAGATTTGCTGCCTTTTCTGCGAGGAAGCCTGTCGAAAAGGAATCGGGTCATCGCCAACTATGTAGCAGAGCCTGACGTGCTTCGATTCCTCAATTCGACAGAGGCCGCGAAACTGGCATGGCTCGGCACGAGCTGCCCCGATCATTTCATTCGCACGAAGATACGGCCCCTTTATGTTGCCTGGAATCCGAAAAGCGACGCGAGTGAACTGCGCACCATGGTAGGCGATACGCTGGAGAATTATCGCAGGGATTATGCCAGCTACTACACGGCACATGCGGAACCGGATTCTCCCGCAATGCGGGACGCGAGCCCAGCCATCGTGCTGGTCCCCGGAGTTGGGATGTTCAGCTTCGGCAAAAGCAAAGCCGAGGCGCGGCTGGCTGGCGAGTTTTACCGCAACGCAATCCATGTCATGGAAGGCGCAAGCGCGCTGGCAGACGCCGAACCTGTTGCGAAGTATCCGCAGGCTGGAAATGCCGCGTCTTCAGAAGATTTTCAGTGCCATGCGAACTATGTCGCGCTTCCCCCACGCGAAGCATTCCGCATTGAATACTGGGCGCTGGAAGAAGCTAAAATTCGGCGGCAGCCTCCAGAAAAGCCGCTGAGCCGGCGGGTCGCCGTGGTGGTGGGCGGAGGCAGCGGGATCGGGCGGGAAGTGGCGGAACTCTGCGCAGCCAAAGGAGCATTCGTTGCGGTCGCTGACCGAAACCTGGCGGCCGCCGAATCCGTCGCAGAAGATCTGCGCAAGCGCCACGGGCGCGATTCCGCTCATGCGTTTGAAATTGATATCACGCGGACCGATTCCATTTCCACAGCATTGTCCGCAGTCGTGGGACTTTGCGGCGGATTTGACCTGCTCATCAATACCGCAGCGCTGTTTCCCACCGCGTCCAGCGGTGCGACAGCGGAGGCACAATGGGGCAGGACTCTGGAAGTGAATGTGACCGCGAACTATTTTCTGTCGGAAGCAGCCGCACGCGTATTTCGCGAACAGGCGCTGGATGCGTCCATTGTCCTGACGAGTTCCGCGAACGCAGTCGTGGCCAAACGAGGCAGTGAGGCGTACGACGTCAGCAAGGCAGCGGTCAGTCATCTCGTTCGCGAACTCGCCGTCTCCCTCGCTCCGCTGGTGCGTGTCAACGGAATCAGTCCGGCAACTGTCATTCGCGGTTCAACAATGTTTCCCCGCGAGCGGGTGATCGCTTCTCTCACGAAATACAACATTCAATTTTCCGCGGATGCCTCCGATGACGAGTTGCGGAACCTGCTGGCGCAGTTTTACGCGGAACGCACCCTGACGCACCAACCCATTGACCCGGTGGATTGCGCGCGAGCCATTCTCTTCCTAGCAGGTCCGGAGTCCAGGTGCACGACCGGCCACATACTGCCTGTCGACGGTGGGCTGACCGAGGCATTTTTACGGTGAGATCGCCAGCAGACCCGCGTGCGATTGTGGCCGTCGATCTCGGCGCGCAAAGTTGCCGCGTTTCCCTGCTGCGGTGGCTGCCGGAAGGTCCGCACATCCAGTTGGTGCACCGGATTCCGAATGGGCCCATTGCGCGCGATGGCAATCTGCGCTGGGATTTATCTACACTCTGCGCGGCTGCGGACGAAGGTCTGCGCAAATGCGCTGCTCTTGCTGAAGAAGGCATCGCCGCGATCGGCGTAACTGGGTGGGCCGTCGATTATGTGCGGCTCGATGCTGCTGGAAATCCCATTGCCGATCCATACTGCTATCGCGATCCGCGCAATGCCGCCGCGATGGAATCACTGCATCGCCGGATTTCCCCCCGACGGCTCTACGAGCTGACAGGCATTCAGGTATTGGCGATCAATACTCTATATCAGCTCTATGCCGACAATCTTGCTGGGATTCCGAAATACCTGCGCTGGCTCAATCTGCCGGAGTACATGCTCTATCGTTGGGGAGCCAGACCGGTCGCGGAATATACGAACGCGACCCACACGGCACTGCTCGAGCTTGGCAAGCAGCAATGGTCCCGAGAAGTTTTCCATGTCGCAGAACTCGATCTTGCAGCCGCTCCGGAGCTGGTCGCGCCGGGAACGTGCGTCGGTCGACTGCAGGGACCCCTCGCTCAACTCACGGCCTTGCGAGATACTCGGCTGATCGCGCCTGCCTGCCATGACACCGCTTCAGCCGTCGCCGGAATTCCTGCGGAGGGTGACGAATGGGCGTTTCTGAGTTCTGGCACATGGTCGCTGGTAGGCACCTTGCTGGAAAAACCCTGCGCGAGCCGCGATGCGGCGGAGTTCAACTTTACGAATGAAGGGGCCGCGGACGGAAACATCTGCTTTCTTCGAAACGTGAATGGACTCTGGCTGCTGCAGTGCTGCATGGAGAGCTGGCGAACAGCGGGCGAGTCATGGACCGTGGAATCGATTCTGGAAGCAGCGGAACATTTGCCGCCGCCCCCGTACTTGCTGGACGTCGATGATCCAGATCTACTGAGCCCTCAGGATATGCCACAGCGCATAGTGCAATGTCTCCGTCGCCAGCATCCCGGAGCATCGTCCGTTGGTCCTTCCACGCCAGCTGAAATCATCAACCTGATCATGCACAGTTTGGCCGCGCGGTACGCCACTGTTTTGAAGCAGGTTGAGCAATTGACGGGCAAGCGCTTTCAACGCCTGTACGTTGTCGGCGGAGGCAGCAGAAACAAAATGCTGAATCGACTTACCCGGCAAGCAACAGGATTGGAAGTGATCTGTGGCGCGGCGGAGAGTTCCACGCTTGGCAATTTTGCAGTCCAGCTGGCTGC
>DAHVZT010000013.1 GCA_027323885.1 Acidobacteriaceae bacterium | reverse complement strand
CGACCGAGCAATTCGCCGTTCACAATCAGG
Organism: Acidobacteriaceae bacterium; assembly: GCA_027323885.1. Lineage (GTDB taxonomy): Bacteria > Acidobacteriota > Terriglobia > Terriglobales > Acidobacteriaceae > JAKAAZ01. Next base: position 10,454 of record DAHVZT010000013.1, on the reverse strand, counting down.
GTGCAGAGGCTCGAAAACGGTAGGACCATCTTTGAAGCCCAAGGTTTTGCGCCTGTAGTGCAACCTGGGCCGGTAGTGATGCCCGTTAAGGTCGCACCGGTGAGATTCGATGAAAGCGGATCGTACAACATTACGACGGAAATAAATAGTCAAACCGGCCAGATCGTTTCTGAGTTTGCTGTCGTACTGAACCCCCAACTTGGGCCTCAACCGCCATTTAGGAGCAGGTAGAGATCATCTGTGCTTGGACGGCGGCATTTTTCGGACCAAATTCCGGAGAGAAGCTTCCGGATGCTGAGAATGGAACGCACATATTTTCCATGCTTGAGAATATCGAATGTTCGATGCGCTCTATCACAATCGACGGCACTGCCGGTATGATGCTCGGCGTAAAACTTTCTTGAATGTTCTGGAGGTCGAGATGGCCAGCAGCGATTTGCGCAAGGCGAGACTCAATGCTTCGGCAGAGGCGCACAGCTTCAGGATCGTCGCATTTATGCATATTGCGCGAGGCCACGATGAACCTCTTCAAGAACTCACCGGGGTTGAGTTCCTTGGAGCCTAACTTCTCGATAAGTTCACGTAATTGATTGGCGCTTAACATGACAAACACTCCTAGAGATCGCCCTATTGCAAGAGCAGAGATGAACCAACTCTTTGCAGATCACGGCTTCGAACAATACCTGTCGTCAAAATGCGACCGGAACCTGTCATACGAAACTGAAGATCACCTGCATCGCGCCTTTTGTTGCACTACTCGTCTTTATCGTTATGTGGATCGGGCGACCGACGAGGAAGTCGCGTTTATCGCCGAGATCACTAAATCCGGAAGCTTGGTACCGGATAAACGCATCATCATAAGCATTTTCATCGAAGGCGTCGTATATCACCACGCCTTCACCCCGCACCGGTAGCGATTGCGATTCCGGCTGGACAACAATTGTCGCGCGTTTAGGGGCAGAAGAGCAATCATTTTATTTAATGATATACCACGGAGTTCACGCGATTCGCCAACGCGACGCGAGAACTCCCCCTAAGGCTGAGCTGCAAACTCGTATAAACGCAGAGAAGCGCTAACCCAAAGCCTCCGCTTGGTCCGATTCTGGCGTCTCAGGTGTGTCAAGTACATTAATGTCTGCTCATGCTGTTGATCCTACAGGCGAACCCGAAGAATCGCAGCGCTTTTTCGCTGAAAAAAAATCTCTTCGGAACGGGGCTTTTTCATTGACTCTCGTTCCAGCGCTTTGCTAGGCTTGGGCTTCCAATTTAAACTGAAGAGTGCGCAATTCCCCGATTTCGCACGAATTCGGCTGCAGTGGGTTTCGCGAGTATTCGGCTCCTGCTCGCGCCATCACGGAACACCTGCCATTGCGCGCTTCGATGCGCGAACTCCGGGGAACAATTTACGGTCGGTCAGGTTCGATGTGTCAAGCCGGCAGACTGAGAGGAAATATCCACAGTGCGAAAACGCCATTACATCATGTACGTAACCCGAGACGAAGAGGGGCGGTTGCAAAAGGTCCCGATTGCGATGGGCTATGCTTATGCGTTCGTGGCTGTCGCGGTGGTAGGGCTTTTTACCATAACCGGCCTGGCCGGTTCCTACGGCAGAATGCTGCTGAAAACCCAGCATTTCAATCAGGTCAGGAGCGAGCAGCAGGCGCTCCGTCAACAATATCAACAGCTTGAAAAAGACACCCGACAGAAAGACATTCAGGTCGCCTCGCTCGGCTCGCTGGCCAACCAGGTTTCCACACTGTATGGCTTGCGGCAAAGCAAGTTGATCGCCGCCAAATCCGCGATGCTGGCCAAGTCCCATTCCACGGATTCCGGTACTTCCCAGGATGCGAACTCCTATTATGCCTCCTTGGATCGGCTGGATGCGCTGCGTACCACCGCGCTCTCCGGCCTGGCCACGCGGGCGCTCACGTCCGGCCTCGGGGCCACCTCCACCCTGACCGACTGGGTGAGTCTGGCCCACGCGCCTACGCTCTGGCCCATCGTCGGCCGCGTGACGAGTTCGTTCGGAGAACGGACGGATCCCTTTGCCGGTTCCGGCGAGTTTCACCGCGGCATCGACATCGCGGCCCCGAGCGGGACGGCAATTCACGCCACGGGCGATGGAGTTGTCATTATGGCGGGGTGGGGCTCGGGATATGGCCGCGAAGTCGTGCTCGACCATGGCCACGGCATGACCACCCTCTACGCCCATATGTCCGCTTTGGCCGTAGCTCCGGGAGAAACGGTCACGCGCGGACAGGTCATCGGGTATGTGGGAACCAGCGGACGCAGTACGGGAGCGCACCTCCATTACGAAGTGCGAATCCACGACGCCCCGGTGAACCCTCACCGCTACATGCGCGAAACGATGGCCCAGATGGCCCAGACCGTCCTGCCGCAAAGCTACGGCGAGTAGGAACTTTCCATACTCCGTGCGCCGTTGAACACGCCCGGACCCGTTGTGTTTGTCAGAGGATGCGAAATTGCGTCACGACCTGGATCGCTACCGCTACCGGTTTCCCATCTCGAGTGGCCGGCTTGAATCGGCACTTTCTGACCGCTTCAATGGCTTTTTTGTCTAAACCGTATCCAATGCTCTGTTTGATTTGAATATTTTGCGGCCGCCCGTTCGTACCGACGACAAAGGAAACAATGCAGGAACCCTCGATGCGGTTCCTTCGCGCCTCTCGCGTGTATTTGGGTGTCACGTAGTGCAGGAGTTTCGGGGGAACTACCCCCTTCAGCGCCTCGTCCGGGTGCTCTGGTGCGATCACCTGCGGCGTCGAGTTTTGCTGCGGAGACTGGCCCGGATTGCTCGTACCGGAAGGCTTGGCGCCCCTGTCGGGGGGTGCTGTCTGGACGCCCAGCATTGAAATGGCCGAAGCAAAACACAGGGCAAGAACGCCGCGCTTCACTGCGCAACCTGCATTTCCTCTGACATACAAAAAATTCCTCCGTCTAGAACAAAATGCGCTCACTCGTTCGGGTCGCTGAGCGTTCCTGTAGACCGGCGCTGTACCTCTCATTCCGCCGCCATCAGGTCGCGCACTAGACCCACCGGAATGACCGCCTTCAGCACTGCGCGGTTTCCCTTTTGCTGGACCGAGGCGCTTTTCAGCAGCGCGTTCCAGTCTTTGGCGGCTGTCCCGCTGGAACCATCCGTCACCTGGGCGGAGCGCATCAGGCCTAGCGCCAGGTTCGCCACCCCTGCCGAAAGCTTCGCCATACGGTCGGTTGAGGCGATCTCCTCCAGCCGGAAATGAAGCGACCCCAGATAGCGGATGGAGGCGATGAAGGTGGAGTCCGCCGGGATGGGCAGGCGAAACCCAAACGCCTCAAAGTGCTTGCCGGAGGCAAAAGGCAGTCCTATCTTTCCGATTCCCCACGCCTGGGAAAGCAACGGAACGTTGCGATACTGGTCGGACAGCAGCGTATCTCCGCTGAACGGCGATGCCGCGGTATGGTAGCGATCGATGATGGAATGAATCTGTTCCGGGGTCGGCGTATTGGACGCCGCCACCAGGTCGTATCCCAGCAGCACTACGCGAACGATTCGCCCCTCTCGCGGAATCGAGTAGATGTCGTGCCCGGCGTACCGCTCCGTTGCGGCGGCATGATCGGTCAGCCATTTGTTCAGCCGGGGCCCATCGAAGTGACCCGAAAAGACCTCGGAATAGGCCACCGGCCCGTTCGGTCCAGCGGGGTCGTCCATTCGATGCAGCGCGAAGGCCGCCTCGTCCAGGTCGCGTTCGAACTTGAACCCTGTCGCCTGAACAAACGCCTGGTACTCCGCGCTGTGGGCAATGGGGTGCCGCTTGAAGTCCGTGAGAGCGCGCAACGGCGTCAGATTGAAGTACACTATCGCGTCCGCTTCCGGAAGCAGGCGAGCCACCTCAGGCGGCGCGTGTTTGCGAAGGTCCACGGTCACCAGCAGCGCGGCCACAACCGCCACCACCACCGTCAGACTGATCCAGGTGGGTCTACGCATGATGTGCGGCAAACCTCATGCGGTCTAGCGGATGGCGAATGCGAAGGGCGCTTCGGCCCGATGAGTCACTCATGAGTGTGGCATGCGCGGTGCATGGGTACGTCTTTCCGCTTCTTGTCCCCAGCTCCAGCGAAATGTGATTACGAGCATAGCACCGATGAGGGGCGCCGGACGCATCCCGACCCTGCCTTCCTACCGATGCCGCGTAATCTCCAGGCCCTGGCCCACCGGAAGAGTGATGGATTCAACACCGCTTTGGGAGCGCACGTGGGCAACATAGCCGGCCAGATGGTGAGACAAAATGTTATCGGCCACAACCGTTCCCTCGGAAGCAAGGCGCAGCATGTCGAAAAATCGGATGTAGTCCCGCTTCTCACAGTCGATCAAAACAAAGTCCAAACCCGTCAGCGTGGGCAACACCTCTGCCGCATCCCCCAGCCTGAAATCCACAAACGCCGCCAATCCCAGCCGCGCGATCGTCTCCTTGGATTCAGCCTGCCGGACCGGTTCAATTTCAATGGAAACAAGCCCCCCGCCGGTCTGTTGCGCGGCGCTTGCCAGCGCAATGGTGGAAATTCCGCTCGATCCGCCAATCTCCAGCAGATTTTTCGCTCCCAGGCCCGCGGCAAGCGCGTGAATGAACTCGGCGCTGGCGGGTGCCAGATTGCGGTGCCGCTCGGATTCGGGAAGCTGTGCGTTGTCCTGTGCGGTCTTGCGCGCCCACAGGCGGTCGATTTCCCTGCATTGTGGCTCGGTCATCATGGCGGATCACTCCCGTGCAGAATAAGATTAACCCTGAAGGCCAAGACTTGGGAGAAAGATGCATGAGTTATGTAGCGGATGAGAAGCGATATGAACCGGCGCAGTTTCGGCGCTGCGGACGGTCTGGACTGGTGCTGCCCCAGATTTCGCTGGGACTATGGCAGAACTTTGGAGGGACGGACGTCTTCGAGACTGGCCGCGCGATGGTCCGGCGGGCCTTCGACCGGGGAGTGACCCACTTCGACCTGGCCAATAACTACGGACCGCCCTACGGCTCCGCGGAAGAGAACTTCGGCCACATTCTGCGTAAGGATTTCCGCCCCTATCGCAATGAGCTGGTGATCTCCTCCAAGGCGGGATGGGACATGTGGCCCGGCCCCTACGGCATCGGCGGATCGCGCAAGTACCTGCTGGCCTCGCTGGACGACAGCCTGCGACGCATGGATCTCGAGTATGTCGACATCTTCTACGCCCACCGCCCCTGGAACAACGCACCCCTGGAAGAAACCATGGCAGCGCTGGCGCACGCGGTACGGCAGGGCAAGGCCCTGTACGTCGGCATCTCTTCCTATAGTCCGGAGCGCACGCGCGAAGCCGCAAAGATTCTCCGCAGCGAAGGCGTGCCGCTGCTGATCCATCAGCCGTCCTACTCCATGCTCAACCGCTGGATTGAGGACGGATTGCTGGAGACGCTGAACGATCTGGGCGTGGGATGCATTGCCTTCTCTCCGCTGGCTCAAGGCCTCCTTACCGGCAAATATTTGGAAGGCGTGCCGAAGAACTCGCGGGCCACGGCGGAAGACTCCTCGCTGCTGCCAAATTTCCTGAGCGAGGAAAATTTGCGGCGCGCCAGGGCCCTCAACGAAATCGCGCAGGGACGCGGCCAAACACTTGCCCAGATGGCGATCGCATGGGTGCTGCGCGACCCAAGAGTTACCTCCGCGCTGATCGGCGCGCGCAATGTGGAGCAACTGGACAATTCCCTGGACGCAGCCAAAAACCTGCATTTTTCCAGCGAAGAACTCAACACCATCGATCGGTACGCAAAAGAGGGCGGCATCGATCTATGGAAGGATGCGCGAGAGAAAATGGACTGAACCGAAGCCAGTTGCACGAGGGTAGTTGCGCGAACGTAATCGCATTCAGCGATCATCCACCTGCCTGCGTGGAAATCCCAGGCTCATGTTGATCTTGCCCGGTCTTGAGCGTCTAATGGGGCGAAGTAAGCCTAAGGAGACCGGAATGACCAAAATGCAGCCTGGAAAATTAACTGCCGTTCTTGCCATTGGAATGTGCGCTGGGGTTCAAGGTGCTGGCGCACAGCAGCAGGGCGGCTCAGGAAATGTGACAGCAAAAGAACCTGTTCCTGCGGTGCTTGGCACCAAGCTCGATACGAAAAAATCAAAAACCGGCGATCCAGTGATCGCGAAAACGGCTAGACCGGTCATGTTGAGCAATGGAGTGTCGGTTCCAGCTGGCGCGAAATTGATCGGAAAAGTTCAGGAGGTGCAATCCAGGTCGGCAGGCAACGGCACAGCCTCTCTGGAAATTCTCTTCGATCAGCTGCAGGGAAAGAAGAATACCCCCGCGGTCCCCATCCACGGCGTCCTGGTCGGCGTCGCCCCCAAGCCGAGCCTCTCGGATTCCGGGCCCAACGCCAGCGACCTACCCCTCGGCTCGACCAAGGGCCAGGCGAGCTTCTCTGGATCCATCGGGCAAAACACCGACAACACGCGCGGCGGTGGACCCGTAGGCGCGATAGGCAGCAGTGTGCGGAACGTGAACTTGTCCTCGCCGGACAGCAAGAGCAATCCGGGCGAGCTGACCTCCGCGAAGAAGGACTTCACTCTGGACAAGGGTATGTCGATTGGGGTCCAGCTGGAACAGGACTGAACGCCGCCTGCCGTTATCGATGAAATGGGATGGAATGCATGCATGGCCTCAGCACTGAGGCCGCGCTTATGGAATGAAAGAGGCAGGGGACCCAAACCGGGTTCCCTGCCTCTTTTGGTCGTACCCGCAGCCCGTTAGAAAGTAAACACGCCTTTGAGCTGAATGAGACGGGGCGAAGCGTCGCCGCCCAGGCCCGATCCCAGGATGCTCGTGGGAGTGTTGACGGTGCTGGTGATAAAGCCAGCGGTCGAGTTGCTCGGGTTGATATCCGAACTCGGGCTCGCGAAGTTCGGATGGTTCAGGATGTTGAAGAACTGCGCACCAAGCTGCACGTTTGCGGACGACCATTTAGGAATACCAAAGGTCTTCAGAATACTGAGATCCGTGTCCGTGTATGCCGGTCCGTACGTCTGGTTCCGCATCTGCTGGCCGAAGGCTGTCGGAGTTGTGTAATTCCTTGGGTTGACGATCGGGCAAGGATTGCCGCCGCCGGTGGCGAAGTTGAAGATGGAGGGGCCTCCGCACATCGATACGTTGCGCAACTGCTTCGCGAAGATTCTGCTGCCGTAATTTGTGATGGCGTTGCTCACCGTACTGTCGGTGACGGTAAACGGAAACCCCGTGTGGTGGAAAACGGTACCGCTGGCGATCCAGCCATCCGTCAGGACGTGCGGCCCGTGCCAGTACGGAATCGTCAGAACATAACTCGCCGTCAGGTTATGGCGCGAATCATAGTCTGAGTTCCCGTAGTTTTGTTTCAGGTTGTGCGGGTTGGTGGGCGAAAGAATGCTCTGCCCTGCGTTGAAGCCTAGGATGCCGCCATTGGAAATTTCATCCAGCGCATGGCTATACGTGTAGTTGAATTGCAGCAGCAGGTACTTCGAGCGGTTGATCAACGAAGTGGCCAGCCCGTTGTAGTTCGAAATCGCCTTGCTGTAGACTTCCGTTACGCTACTGAACGACGGGTTGGGAGCTGCTGTTCCATTGATGCCCGTGAAACCGGCCGGCGCACCATACGCGTTGACGCTATTGTTCAGGTCGGGCTCGTATTAACCGCGGTCCCCAACATAATTGATATCGAGAACCGTGGTGCGATTCAACTGCTGCTCCACTTCCAGGTTCCACTCGTTGTACGTAGGATAGTTCAGCTTGTGGTGCGGGTTCGTGAAGCTGGGTGCTCCGAATCCAAGCACAGTCGTGGACAAGGTGTTGTAGTTGGCGCCGTGGGCAAACCCATTGCTCAAGGCGATATTCGACGCCTTCGTAATCGTCTCCCCGCTGTTGGGTGCGGCAGGGTTGGGATTGATCACCGGGCCGCCAAACGCAGGGCCGAAGAGAGCGAACGGATTGTTCACCGGCACGTTGTTCAGCACGCTGTCCGCAATCGTTGCCGGAAAGACGTCGGTAAAGAGACCGAAGCCGCCGCGGAGAACAGTCTTGGTTCCTTCGCCGAACGGGGACAACGAGAAGCCCACGCGCGGCTGGACTGAAATAGCCTGAAAGCTTGGAAACGCCTGATGCAGCCCGGTCTTGATCATGGTGTTATAGGGCGTCGCAGTCGAGGTGCTAAGCTTCGAGAAATCACTGCTGAAGGTGGAGAAGCAGTTGGTCTGGCATACCGGATTGGAATTGTGTTCCAGACGAACCGCAGCCGTTACGGTCAGGTTAGGCCTGGCCTTCCACTCATCCTGCAGGTAACCTGCTTCGTTGTACAGCGCAACCGGCTGAGTGAGACGCTTCGGATAGTTCTGCAAATATCCGTCAAAGGAGCCGGTGGCAAAAGAAGCGTCCGTCCCGTAAATCTCAGGAGTCGTCAAGATTCCCGGACTGTAGTCCGTTACGTCATCGCGACGGAAATAGTACCCGAATTTGATATTGTTGGTTCCTTTGATCACGCTGACGTCATCAATGAACTGGTAGTTGGTTACATTGCGGCCCTGCGGCCAAAATGCGTTCAGACCGCCCAACGAGGTGAAAGAGCCGTCAATCCAGAAAATGTCATAGGGTACGAGCTTTTCCGACGCGGCCAGATTGGTATCGGTGAAAACAGCGGAATACCAGAGCAGCGCAAAAGTGAACTGGTTGGTAACGTTGGGGGTGAACACATGGGTCTCACCGAACTGCCCTGAATATTGTGGCTGAACACTGTCGGCATTGAATATGGGATTCAGAGGGTCCGTATACGTCGCCTGCAGACCGCGGTCCATGTTATAGGTGCCGTACATCGTGTCTTTGTCGCTGACGTGCTGGTCGATACGGCCATTGAACAGCCACTCATGCGTGAAGTTGCTCGTCGTCGTGGTATAGCTGACGACGGTCGGGTCCTTTTGGGTCACGGGAGCGGTGCTGTACCCCTTCGCATTCTGGTACACGCTGAAGAGCTGTTTGTAGATCGGAATGTCGCCCGCCGGGAGCATCGCCACGCCGCCCGGTGAGTTCGGCCCAATCAGTTTTCCGCAGCCTGCGCCCCCGCCTGCCATTTTGCCTGTGGTCAGGCAGCTCACGTAGTTCGGGCTTGGAGCGAAGACCGGCAGCGACACAGGAAGGACAATGCGAAGCCCTTCGTAATCGCCGAAAAAGAACGTCTTGTCCTTGAAAATCGGGCCGCCCAGCGAAGCTGCGTACTGGTTGACGTTGTCAAATGGCCTCGGCTGTTTCCGCTGATTGTTGAAGAAGTCGTTGGCGTTCATCACGCGGCCGTTCCACCAGTACTCGGCGTTGCCGTGGAACTGGTTCGTACCGGACTTCGTGATTTCGTTCACCTGCGAACCACCCAGGCCGCCATATTGGGCCCCATAGGCGTTGCTCACCACGCTGACCTGCGCGATTTCGTTGTTGCCGAGCAGCAGGTTGGTGGCGCCTGAGTTATTCAGGTTCAGGAACGGGTCGTTTTCATACATGCCGTTGACCGTGAAGGTGTTCGAAGTTGCCGGCAAGCCAAACGAGGAAAAGTTTCCGTAGCCGAACGCGGTGCCGTTGCTCGGCGTCGTGGTGTTCATGACGACGCCAGGCGCGGTCTGCGCCACATAGGTCAGGTCGTTCCCAGGGTTCGGAATGTTTTGCACCTGCTTCTCGGAAAACGTCGTGCTGACGTCCGCATTTTCCGTGTTCAGCAGCGGCTCCGCTTCCGTAACGGTCACGGTTTGGGAGCTTTTGCCCAGGCTCATCTTCAGATCGCCGTGCGCAATCTGCCCTACCCGTACATGAACGGTCGTGCTGGTCGTGTCGAATCCGGTCGTCGTGCCGGTCAGAGTATAGGTTCCCGGCGGAAGCAGGGACACGCGGTATTCGCCGGCCGCGTTGGTGGTGGCATTGTAGGTTGCGCCCGTAGCGTCGTTCTTGACGACGATTTGAACCCCTGGGACAGCGGCTCCCGCGGGATCGGTCACCGTCCCAGCGATATCACCGGCCGTTAACGACTGGGCGAATGCGGCGGGCTGCGTGGTCTGGAGGACCCCGGCGAAGCCTAAGAGCGCGAGCGAGGCCACGGCCGTGCGGGCCAGGCCTTTGAATCCACTGAACCTATTGAAACGAAAGTACATGAATCCCCCTGATTGCTGAATCGTAATTCGTTCAAATCTTTCGCCTGCTTGGCGTCGGTGTTTCTATGTCGCCGGCCTGCCTGTCTTTCGGCGGTTGCGAATTTATCGGTTGCTGGCCTACTCGGCTTCTGTGGCAACTGCTGCATATGAGCAATCTGGGTGCCAGACGCAGACCCCGCGTCGATTCAACCACTTAGCCGGGTAGCAATCCCCTGGGAAACGGACTTGGTATGGTTTCCGGGAGAGCCGATATGAAAAACAATAGACCA
>DAHVZT010000002.1 GCA_027323885.1 Acidobacteriaceae bacterium | reverse complement strand
TGGAACAAGCAGCAGTCGATCGTGCCGATGTTCCTGTGGCAACCTCTTCGTTCACCGCCGCCGGTCTACTACGCGCGCCAGACGATGCAGTTCAAAGCTGTCTGGGAAATGGAGATCTATCGAAAACTCCATACCACGCCGCTTCTGACTGTCTGGTATCTGCTGCTGCGGGTATCCAAGTTTCTCGCCTTCCATGTTCGTCCCTTGCTGGTGTTGCCGCTCGTCTTCTGGCCGAATCCCAAAAAACCGCGATTGCTCGATCGCACATACCTGGTTCCCTGGCTCGCATTTCTCACGGGAATTCTGACGCTCCAATTCACGGGCAGCAGGCATCAGCATCAGAGCCAATATATTGTGGTTGCGTTCCTCATCTTGCTCTGTGTCTGTTGGTTCCGCATGGCGCGAGAGGGGCTATTCGGTTTGCCGTCCGCCATTCTGCTGTGCGGAATCCTTTCCGCCCTGCTTACGACGTTCTGGATGATGAATTACGATCCGCAGTATTCGATCGTGCTTTACCTGCTGATAGCGGAAGGGTTGCGCCGCATTCATGCATGGCGAAGAAGAACAGGGGAAGGCGCCGCCATCGTTCGCAATTTAATGATGTCCTGTTGTGGCATAGCGGTCCTGCTTGCCGTTCTGGCGATGCTGCACATTCCCGTAGGCGGGGAACACCCGTTCCGCTGGTCTTCCTATAAAAACACCATGCCGGACCGCGCGCGCGTTGCGGCCTGGCTTGCCGAACAGCCTGCAAAACAATTGGCGATCGTTCGCTACGCACCCGAGCATGATGTGCTGCACGAGTGGGTGTTCAACGGTGCAGACCTGGAGAACGGGAAAGTGGTTTGGGCGCGGGAACTGCGGCCGGACTGGGAAGCAGCCCTGGTGTCGCACTACAAAGATCGTCACATCTGGCTGGTGGAACCGGATTCCAGTCCCGTGGTGATCAAGCCTTACCCAATAGGGAAACTCCCTCCTGCGGTGCCTGAGGCCGTATTGCCAATTCCTGGTAAAGACGCTGTTCCATCACCTTCGGCTGCAACCGCACCCAATTGAGGCGCTTCTTACCTGTAAGTAGTCCAGGAGAAGACCATGCCAACAGCAGCTTCCAGGACTGGGTCGGCATCGCGGACCCAGACGAGCCGCAAGAGCACCGCCAAAAAAACTTCAGCCAAAAAAGCGACCTCGGCAAAATCGGCAAGCAGCAAGAGCAGTTCGTCCGCTCACAAAAAGAGCAGCGGCAGAAAATATAGTCCGAAGGCTTCTTCCAGCGTGGAACGCGAGATGCACGCGTTCAAGAAAGGGAAGCTCAAGAGCGGTTCCGGAAAAAAAGTCACGAATCCCAAGCAGGCGATTGCGATCGGACTGTCCGAGGCGCGCAAGTCTGGAGCCAAAGTGCCTCCGGCCAAAAAAAGCTCGAAAAAGACTTCCAGTCGCACGTCAAAATAGGAGATGGAGCGCGGTTCAGGAGTGTTGAATGGCGGTGCTGTCCCTGGCTGCCGAGGGAAAATGCGGCATTCGCCAGGGCGCGGCTTCCGTGTTTCCAATCAGTGCATAATCTGCAATTTGCGAGTTTTTCAACGTGAAAGCCCGGACCGCTTTTGATCAAGCGAGTCAGCGGCGATGCACTCAGCCTCACCCAATTCCAAGAGGACGCAATAAGGACGCCAGGGCCCTCGCCGTCGCCGGTTTTCGAACAGGTTCCCAGCGTGTATCATTGGATTATCGATAACCGTTAGTTTTCTGGCGGCTCACCGTTAACCCTAAGCGTCAATTCTCAACCCCACGCTAACCGTTGACCGGATATCACGATGTGGATTGTTCGCCTTGCGCTCCGCAGGCCCTATACATTTGTCGTCCTCGCGCTGCTCATAGTCATTCTGGGCTTTACGGTTATCCTTCGTACTCCTACCGATATCTTCCCCAACATCAATATTCCGGTCGTCAGCGTCGTCTGGAACTACACCGGATTGTCCCCAGATGAAATGACCGGGCGCATCACCAGCAATTTCGAACGCGCGGTCACAACCACAGTCGACAACATCGAGCATATTGAATCGTTCAGCATCACCGGTATTTCCGTTGTAAAGATATACTTCCACCCCGGAACCAATGTGGACGCCGGTGTAGCGCAGACCACAGCCATCTCCCAAACGGTGATTCGCTCCATGCCGCCCGGCACGCTTCCGCCGCTCATCCTCACCTACAACGCATCTTCTGTGCCGGTGTTGGAACTTGCGCTTTCAGGGCATGGCATCAGCGAGCAACAGCTTTTCGATATTGGCAACAACTTTTTTCGCACGCAACTGGCGACTGTCCAGGGTGCTTCCATCCCCTATCCTTATGGCGGCAAACAGCGGCAAGTGCAGGTGGATATAGACAGCGCCAAATTGCAGGCGCGACATCTTTCTCCGCAGGATGTTGTGAACGCCGTAGGTGCGCAGAACCTCATTGTGCCCGGCGGCACAGAGAAGATTGGTCTTTTCGAGTATCAGATGGAGACCAACAGCGCCCCGCGCACGATTGCGGAACTGAACAGTCTTCCGGTCAAGACCGTGAATGGTGCGACCGTGTACATGCGCGATGTCGCTCATGTGCGCGACGGTTTTCCACCCCAGACAAACATTGTTACGGTCAATGGCGGCCGTGCGGCGCTGATGACAATTGAAAAGTCGGGGAACGCGTCCACGTTGTCCATTGTGGATGATGTGCGCCGGCTTATCCCGCAAGCGGCGGCCAGCCTTCCAAGGGCGCTGAAGATTCAGCCGCTGGACGATCAGGCCATCTTTGTGCGGGGTGCAATCAACGGAGTAGTGCGAGAGGCTCTCATTGCGGCCTGCCTTACGGCCATCATGATCCTGGTCTTTCTTGGCAGCTGGCGCAGCACTCTCATCATTGCCGTGTCCATCCCGCTTTCCATTCTGGTGTCCCTCATCGTCCTGAGTCTGCTCGGCGAGACGATCAACATCATGACACTGGGCGGCCTCGCTCTGGCCGTCGGAATTCTGGTGGATGATGCGACGGTCGAAATCGAGAACATCAACCGCAATCTGGAAATCGGAAAGGAAATCGAGCAGGCAATTCTGGACGGCGCAGCTGAAATTGCCATCCCCGCGTTCGTATCCACATTGTCCATCTGCATTGTGTTCGTTCCCATGTTTTTCCTGGGCGGAGTCGCCAAGTACCTGTTTGTGCCACTGGGCGAAGCGGTTGTGTTCGCAATGCTCGCCTCGTACTTTCTGTCCCGCACCGTAGTGCCAACCATGGCGAAGTTTCTGCTGCAGACGCATGAGGAAGGGGACCTTGACCGCCGTCGGCGAAGCCGGAACCCGTTCGTTCGCGTGCAGATGAAATTTGAAGATGGTTTTGAAAAGATGCGCGGCGCCTACCGCGATCTCCTGGTCGTCTGCCTGCATCACCGGGGAATTTTCATCGCGGGGTTTTTCATTCTCTCCGCGCTATCGATCGCCATCCTGTATCCATGGCTGGGGCAGGATTTCTTTCCCCAGGAGGATGCCGGACAGTTCGAGTTGCATATGCGCGCACGGACCGGTACCCGCATTGAGGAGACGGCGCGGCTGGCCGGGGATGTGAACCAGACCATCCGCACTATCATTCCGCAACACGAGCTGGTCAGCATCATCAACAACATTGGAGTTCCGTACAGCGGATTGAACCTTTCTTACAGCAACTCCGGCACAGTCGGTTCATGGGACGCCGGCATTCTCGTTTCTCTTGCGCGGAAACACCATCCCACTCCGGAATACATTCGCGCCCTGCGCGACAAGCTCCACACCGCGTATCCTGGGACGACCTTTTATTTCCTGCCGACCGACATCGTCAACCAGATCCTGAATTTCGGGCTTCCCGCACCGATCGACATTCAGGTCATTGGCAATGACGTAGTCCACAATCATGCTGTTGCGGAATCCATGATGCGGCAGATGAGCACCATTCCGGGGGCCGTCGATCTGCACATTCAGCAATCGCTCGACGAGCCCGAAATCAACATTGACGTGCATCGCAGCAAGGCGCAGCAGGTTGGCATGACTCAGCGAGATGTCTCAAACAGCACGCTGACAGCTCTCAGTGGCAGCTTCCAGACTTCTCCGACCTTCTGGCTGGACTGGAGAAATGGCGTCAGCTACAACATTGCGGTGCAGACGCCGCAATACGATCTGGACACTCTTCAGGACCTCCAGAACATTCCCGTAACCAGCGGAAGCGCAGCCGCCCCCATGCAGGTCCTTTCCAACCTCGCGACCTTCCGGCGCGGGGCGGAAGCGGGATCGGTCTCGCATTACAACGTGCAGCCGGTCGTGGATATTTACGGTTCGGTGGATGGGACGGACCTGGCCAGCGTCGCCAGGCAGATCGACAAAGTAGTCGCAAACGCGCGTAAGACGCTGCCGCGAGGGTCGCGGATCGTGGTCCGGGGACAAATCCTCACCATGCGATCTTCCACCATTGGATTGTTCAGCGGACTTCTCTTTGCCATTGGCCTGGTGTATCTGCTGATCGTTGTGAATTTCCAATCCTGGCTGGACCCGCTGATCATCATCAGCGCTTTACCGGCCGCCCTAGCGGGGATCGTATGGTTTCTGTTCATCACCGGCACCCATGTAAGCGTGCCCGCGTTGACGGGTTCCATCATGTGCATGGGCGTGGCTACCGCAAACAGCATTCTGGTGGTAAGTTTTGCCCGTGATGATATGGCGCAAGGAGCCACCGCCCTGGAAGCTGCCATGCGCGCCGGTTTCACCCGCTTCCGCCCTGTATTGATGACCGCTCTCGCGATGATCATCGGGATGGTGCCCATGGCTCTGGGTCTGGGCGACGGAGGAGAGCAGAACGCGCCGCTTGGGCGCTCTGTGATCGGGGGACTTTTATTTGCCACCGTAGCAACGCTCTTTTTTGTGCCAGTGTTTTTCAGCCTGGTCCACCGCAATGCGCCGTTACCCGCGGAAGTTGAGGTCAACGAGGAACAGCCATGAAGAATTCCCGCGACCAGTTTGTTTTGCCGCCGCTGTGCGGAAAGTTTCTCCATGGGGGTTGCCGATGAGCCAGCAACAATCGATCCAGCCACAACCCGTCACTCCCCATGCGAATGCGGTGCCGGCGAATTCGACGGACACTTCCATCCAGCCGACGCGACAGGCGACCCGTCGCGGGCTCGTGCTGGTAGCCGTCCTGATCTTGATCGCGCTGATCGTGGCGGTGGCCGGCATCCTGTCGAGAGTTCACGCGAATTCAGGCCTTCGCCAGCACACCGACTCTATGGCGGTCCCGGCGGTCGCAGTGGACGTCGCGGAGCCGGGCAAGCCCATGCAGGAGGTTGTCCTGCCTGGCACGATTCAGGCATTCAATGACGCGCCGATCTATGCGCGCACGAACGGATACGTCAAGAGTTGGACGCATGATACCGGCTCGCATGTCCGCAAAGGAGAACTGCTCGCCGTAATTGAAACTCCCGAGCTCGACAAGCAGGTGGACCAGGCGCGCGCGCAGCTCGTCACCGCGCAGGCCAACGCGCACCTTTCTGAGGAGACAGCGAAAAGATACAAAGGCCTTACCGACACGGATGCGGTTTCGAAGGAGTCGATTGATGTCGCGCTTGATACCGAACGGGCGCAGCGCGCCGCCGTCTCCAACGCGCAGGAGAACCTGAATCATCTGCTGGAGCTCCAGTCCTTCGAGCGTGTTTACGCGCCCTTCGCCGGAACCGTGACGGCTCGCAATACCGACATCGGACAGCTTGTCGATGCGGGCAGCAGTGGCGGGACAGGGAGTGCGACCAGTCTGAGCGGGAATGCGATGGAGGGCCGGGGGACAGGCCCGCGCGAGCTGTTCCATGTCTCCTATCTGGGAGTTGTGCGCATTTACATCAACGTGCCGGAAATCGATGCGCCGCAGGCGCGGCCCGGTGTCGTCACGGACATCGATGTCGCTCAATATCCCGGCCGTGTGTTTCACGGAAAGATCGTTCGTACTGCAAATGCCGAAGACCTGAGCACCCGCACGATGATGGCGGAAGTGGACATCGACAACAGCCGCGGCGAGCTGCTTCCGGGAGCTTACGCGCAGGTGCATTTGCGCCTGCCGATGACTCATCCGGCGCTCATCATTCCTGTAAGTTCCATGCTGTTCCGTGCCGAAGGCCTGCGTGTCGTTACCGTAGACAACCACGATCGAGTTCACCTGCAGCCCATCACGGTAGGGAAGGACTGGGGTACGCGAATTGAGGTCCTGACCGGATTGCAGCCTGGTCAACGCATTCTGGACACCCCGCCGGACTCCATTGTCGACAACGAGAAGGTGAATGTAGTGAGCGGGCCACAACTGGCCAACGGTGGAGGTGGACTGCGATGAAGCGAATCCGTCCTGTTCTGCTGTCGTCATTCGCGGCGCTCGGTTTGTTGTCGGGCTGCACGGTCGGGCCGAACTACCATCGTCCGTCCGCGCCCACGGCGCCGCAGTTCAAAGAAGAAGCGGGCTGGAAGCCGGCGCAGCCGCAGGACCAGAACAGCCGCGGCCCCTGGTGGGAAGCCTACGATGACCAGGAACTGAATGCGCTGGAGCGGAAAGTGGAAGGCTCCAACCAATCGCTGAAAGTCGCGCTGGATCGCTATACACAAGCGCGCGCGGAAGTGAAATGTCAGCGGGCAAATTACTTTCCGTTCCTGACAGCCAACCCCGGAGTGCAGCGGACACGGGGTTCCTTCAACCGTACCTTCTATTTCCCCGGAAAAAACGAGTACAACGACTTTCTTCTTCCGCTCGACGTCAGTTGGGAGCCGGACATCTGGGGCCGCATTCGGCGCACCGTGCAGGCGGCCCGCGCCAATGCCCAGTCCAGCGCAGCCGATGAGCAGAACGTTCGTCTGAGTATCCAGGCGGAATTGGCGCTCGACTATTTCGAAATGCGCGGACTGGACCACGAGAAACAAATTCTGGACGATACCGTCGAGGCCTACCGGCACACCAAAAAACTTACCTTGGAACGGTATCGCGTCGGTCTGAATTCGGCCCTGGATGTCGCACAGGCCGAGACACAACTGGAAACTGCACTGGCCCAGGACCAGGATGTAGCAATCGCGCGCGCGCAATTCGAGCACGCCATCGCGGTCCTGATTGGAGAGGCTCCCGCGAATCTTTCCATTCCGCCGCGCGTGGTGGACGTCCACCCGCTCGTCGCTCCGGCAGGCCTTCCCTCGCAGCTTCTGGAGCGCAGGCCCGACATCGCCTCCGCGGAGCGTCAGATGGACGCCGCAAATGCTCAGATTGGCATCGCCCGGTCCGCCTATTACCCGACGTTTTCACTCAGCGGCATAGGCGGGGTTGAAAGCAGCCGCCCCGGCAACTGGTTTACCGGCCCCAGCACGTTCTGGTCGGTAGGGACGTCCGCGTTTCTGCCTCTTGTGGACTGGGGACAGCGCCACGCATTGAACACGGAAGCGCAGGCAAACTATGACGCGGTTGTGGCGAATTACCGCCAGACGGTCCTGGGCGCGTATCAGGAGGTGGAAGACAACCTGATCGCGCTTCGTGTTCTGCAAAGCGAAGCCGCAACACAGCAGCAGGCGGTGGCGTCTGCCCAGCACCAGGAAGCGATCGCGTTGTCCAGGTACCGCAGTGGGTTGGCGGATTATCTGGCGGTGATCACAGCGCAAAGCATCGACCTGTCCAACCAGTTGACGGCAGCTCAGATTCAGACGCGCCGCATGACGGCCAGCGTGTTGTTGATCAAGGCGCTTGGCGGCGGATGGAATGCCAGCCAGCTACCCCACGACTAAGCAACGGAAGAAGCGCGACACAAGTTGTACCACGCAAGAAGTTCGCAATGGAACAGGATGGTTCTCGATGGGCCGGACCGAAACTGAAAAACACAATCTTTCCGCAGATGCCGGGTTCGACACCTATTCTGCCAATGCGGCTACTTCTGCCGGTTCCTCTCTCCCGCTCTATGGTCCAGGCGGAGCGGATAGCCCGGTTCCCGCCAAAACGCTGGATCGCAATTGCATGCACGACCGCATTCGCTGGACGATTCTGGAGCGGATCATGGATGGCACTTACCAGCCCGGAGACCGGCTCAAGGAACTGACGCTGGCCAGGGAGTTTCACGTCAGCCAGGCTCCCGTGCGCGAGGCGCTTCGCAAGCTGGAAGCCATAGGCGTTCTCAAATCCGATCCTTATCGTGGAACCAGGGTACGGGAATTATCGCCCACAGAACTTCGGGATGCGTATCAGTTGCGCGGCATCCTGGAGCAGTCCGCGACGGAGTTTATGACGGAGTTTCCTGCTCAAAGCGTGGCTTATCTGGAGCAGGAGTTTGCCGCGATGCAACGTTCGGAAGAGTGTCATGACCTGCAGGCGTTCGCTTGTCATAACCGCAATTTTCATCGTTGCATCATGGATCACTGCCAGAACAAGGAACTTTTCCGGGTGTGGCAGTCGCTCGGCATATGCATGCGGTCGCGTCTGAATGCGCAGCGTCGAATTGCCGATCTGGCGCAGGCCGTACAGTCGCACCGGCCCATTATCAATGCCTTCCGCTGCGGAGATTTGCGCCGCGCAGGGCAGCTTCTGCGAGAGCATTCTTTCGGGTTTGTGTCGGATCTTCTATAAGGCTGCTGATACTCTGAACGTATGGGCGACTTCCGGTCCATGGCCGAGATGATGGAGAGTTGCGCGGCCGACGCCGTGCAGGTGGCGCAGCAAGAGTTTGGCTTTGAATTGGACTACTCTGAGGCCAGCCTGGCGTCGTTGGAAACCATTCTTTCCAGTGTGAGCGGAACTCTGCCAATTGCCGACAGAGACGCTGTGGAAGAGCAGGTGAAGCGCTGGGGCGGCTATTTTGGAGAAGTCGTGCGCCGGCGATGGCTGGGCTCCTGGGATCTCGTCCAGTATCCCGGAGGCGCCGCGGCTGTGCCCACGCTGCTGGTGGCCGGCTCGCAGATTTTCCCCCTGATGAAGGTTTATCGGCGGCTGACCCTGGGAGAGGACGAAAACGTCCAGCGCTTCTACGAGAAAATCCGCCAGAAGCTCTCAGTCGTACATCCAACGCATGGATCCTGAGAACGCGGCCCATCGGCGCTGCTGCTCGTCCGCGTACACGCTTCGAAGCTGCAGGCTGCTTCTGAGTGTGCGACAATGAAATCTGCGATAGGATTGGCAGGCGGATCGACGCCTGCGGAGAGAATATTATGGGCGAATTACTGCAACCCACGCATCTGCTTCTCATTTTGGTCGTTGCCCTCCTCATCTTCGGGCCCAGCAAACTGCCGCAACTTGGCAAAGGTCTGGGAGAGGGCATCCGTGGCTTCAAGGACGGCGTGAAAGGTCTAGGCGGCGGCGATGAGCCGGTCGCCAAACCCGAGCCCGTCAAGACGCAGACCCAGACTCAGCCTACTGAAGTAAAGTAGGCCAGCGGCTCTGAATTTCTTTTCTATTGAAGTACGCGGCCCGTTCCTTCTTTGTCCAGATCTGCCATTTGAGCAGTCTCGCTCGCGGCGGAAAGTTTGCGATATCGTTAAAGCATGAAGCTGAAAACTTCGCATAGCGTGCAGCCGGATTCAAAAATCCGGCTTGCCCACATTCCTACGGACAAAACGGGTCGATACAAATCGAAACAGGAATCGATCGAGGACCTTGAACGTCATCGCGAACGACTGGACGCGCTCCAGGAGTTGTTGTCCGCCAGCGCGCAGAAGTCCTTGCTGCTCGTGCTGCAGGGTATGGACACGGGCGGTAAAGATGGCACGATCCGCCACATTTTTTCAGGCGTCAATCCGCAGGGCTGCCAGGTCACTCCGTTCAAGGTGCCCACGCCGTTGGAACTGCGCCACGATTTCCTCTGGCGCGCTCACCGGGCTGCGCCCGCCAAGGGAATGATCGGAATTTTCAATCGGTCGCATTATGAAGATGTTCTGGTGGTCCGCGTACACAAACGGATTTCCGACAAAGAGGCGCACCAGCGCATGCGAGAGATCGTCGGCTGGGAACAGATGCTGGCGGACAACGGAACGGTGATCCTGAAGTTCTTTTTGCACATCAGCTATGAGGAGCAGACGCGCAGGCTGGCCGCGCGGTTGAAGGATCCCAACAAACAATGGAAGATCAGCGATTCGGACTTCACGGAACGCAAGTTCTGGCCGGACTACCAGCTCGCCTATCAGGACATGCTCAGCCGCACCAGCCGGCAGCATGCGCCGTGGTTCATCATCCCGTCTGACAACAAGTGGTATCGCAACGTGGTGATTTCTGAAATTCTGGTGCAAACGCTGGAAGGCATGAAGCTCAAATATCCCAAGCCCACCTTTAATCCGGCAAAAGCGAAGCTGGACTGAAGAAGGTGTGGGATGGACTCACGAAATCAGCGCCACGGCTACTAACGCGGCCGCCATTCCGGCAGCCTGTCGCGCCGAAGTTCGCTCCTTCAACAGCCAAGCCGCCAGCAGGATCGTGGAGGCGGGATAGAGTGATGCCAGGACAGCCGCAATGTCCAGGCGGCCGGTTCGTGTCGCCGCAACGAACAGCACATTGCCCCCTGTATCGCAAATGCCTGCCAGAACAGCGAGTCCAGCGCCCGTCTTCCACAGCGTGCGCGCTGGGAACTCACCAGGTGGGGAAACTTCATTCCGCAGTGCGGTAAGCTGCTTTCGGCTGAATACCAGGCCTCCACAAATCGCCACGCTCAAACTCGCGACGCGGGACGCAGCGAGGGGCCAGATGAGTCCGCCGCTATTTGCCAGGCGCAGAGCAATAAAGAAAATTCCGAACCCAATGCCCGAAATGGTTGCGAAAATGAGTTTTGTTCGGCCCAGGGAGGTACGCGCGGTTCCGGATTTGCCTTTTCCCGGCTGAGTGCTGATCAGCCAGATGGCCGCTGCCGCGAGTCCGAAGCCAACCAGTTGCCGCCGGGTAGGCGCGCCAATCGTAAGCAGTGTAAAGAGCACCGGGAGTGCGGCGGACAGCAGTCCGCTCAGGGCCGCGGTGGTGCCCATATCTCCGAGAGCGAGCGCCTGGTAGAAGCAAAGCAGCGCGAGTCCCCCCGCCACCCCGGCGCAAAGACCCCAGGCAACAACGTTCCCAGACGGCGGGACGTTATGGAAGAACCACGCGAAAAGCAGAAGGCATATCAGGCTGAATGCGTGTGAGATGGCGAGCAGCCAGAACACGCGTAGATATCGCGCGGCAATTCCACCACTGAAGTCCGCCGCACCCCACACGAGCGCCGCAGAAATGCCAAGGACGCTGGTGCTCGCGGCCAGCGTCATGGATACTCTACTGGGTTGCCGTAGCAGTCGGGTAATAGCCCTGCTTGGCACTGACCTTCAGGTTTGGACGTAGTACACGAACTTCAATTTTGCGGAAACGGCTGTCGAGCACCGAGATGTGGCTGTTATATCCCAGCGTGTACTGATCTCGAACCTGCTCGGTGATTCTTCCAAAGCTGCGCTCGATCGCATTGCGGGAAAGCTCCGCGTCGAGGGCGCCGCCCGTGACAGCCGCATATTTCGGAAGAATATCGTCGTTCATCTGCATCGGGATATGGAAGCGATCCAGGAAGCCGAGGATCGGCGTGGCGGAGTCGCCTACCAGCGTTCCATAGACGGCGATCTGATTGGTCAGCAGATACCGGACAACTTCTTTATAGGAAACTTTGCTGCCTTGATTTTTTCCGTCGCTGATGACGTAGATCAGCCTGCGGCGTCCCTTGCTGCGCTGTGCCAGGTCCGTAGCGGCGCGGAAGATTGCGTCGTTCAGGACGTGCACTTCCTTCGGAATGATCTGCACGTAGTTGCCATTGTGCTGCGGCGTCGTGTTGGGGTCCACCATTCGGCCATTGATGGTGGGTCCTTCTACAAAAGCACCGGTATTGGATGGCACCTCCATGTAGCGGCCAGGCGATTTGACCCGATCCAGAGTGGCCGTGAGCCGTTCGCTTTGCGCGCCGGTAAAGCCGGTCGCCTGGTTGACGTGGGAGGCATAGGTGTAGACGGCAACCTCGTCGTACGGAGCAAAGGCGCCCTGCAGGCCGTTCAAAGCGTCGTTCACCTTCTTCATCGTGTCGGCGGAGAGGCTCTGGTCGATGATGAAGGCGACAGAAAGCGGAAAAGGATCTTCTGTAAAAAACGTGAGCCGTTGCTCGACACCGTTTTCGTAAAGCTGAAAATCATGCCATGTCAGGCCGGAGACAAGCTGGCCCTTGGAATCTTTCACCGTAACCGGCACGAGAACGAAATTGGTGCGGGTGCGGATGGTGTAGCTGGCTGTGGAAGGGCCTTCACCCTTGCTAGGCACCACCGGGCCCTGCCCAGCGGCGGGCGCTTCCTGCTGCTGCGAGGCGGCGGATCCATTCGGAGCGGCCGCATTGGTTTGATCGCCGGAGTTGTCGGTGCTGCTGCTGCTGCGCGACCCGGCGCCCGGAGTCACGCCCTGCAGCAGACCCCTCAAGGAGTCGGAAGAGCCCCCGCCCGGCTGCGGAGTGGGTGCTGCTGGAACATTGGACGACGGAGCATTGGGTGTCTGCTGGCTGTCTTGCGCCTGCACCGCTGGTACAGCAACACAAAGCAGACAGATCAACAAAACCACACCCTGCCTCACCATAAGCCCCTCAAAAAAATCCGCAAAATTGCCCGTATTAACTATCAATGTGTAGTGGCCGCATTCCCTGAGCATCTATTCTTAGTTCATCTCATTGTACGGTGGGAAGCGAAAACTGGACAGTCGAGTTGTAAGCGCGATGCTGAAAAGCACTTTAGAAGCATTGTCGCAATGCGGAAGCGCTCCGGCTTTGGATGGTCCATTCGCCCCTCCGTCAGGCGCGCTCAAGTGCGAGAGAATGTGATGCGTCCTCTGCTGTTGATCGGTGTAGGGTTGATGGTGGGCAGACTATGCGCTCAGGTCGCCCCATCGCCCGAGAATCCTCCGTCCCGGCAAGCACCTCTCCCTGCGTCTGGGTCTGCGTTTGAATCCGCCCCGCAGCCATCTTCGAAGCAAATCCATATCTTCCTGGTGGCGCGAACAGCGTCCCGCGGCAATTCTGCCACCCCTCTTCCGAGCCTGGCGCAAGCGGATTGCAAGGTCACGGTCGATGGGAACCCGCAGCGAGTAACGGGCCTCACCCCGTCCTCAAACCTTCCAGTTACGGTCGGTTTGCTGCTCGACACGAGTCTGGACCAGCAGCGTGTGCTTCCAATGGAGCAGCAGGCTGCGGCTGCTTTCCTTCGCGGCGTGCTCCGTCCAGGCGACGAAGCTTTTGTCATCTCTTTCGATGTCACCGTAGATTTGCTGGCGGACCTTACCGCAAATCAGACGACCTTGAGGACTGCTTTGGAATCCGCGCGGATCAACTCCCCTTCCGGCCACTATGCGAACGGAACCTTGCCTCCGCTCGGCAGGCCCAAGGGAGCGTTGTTGTTCGACGCGCTGTATCTGGCCTCGCATGAGGAAATGTTCCACCAGGACGGGCGTAAGGTGTTGATCGTGCTTACGGAAGGCCGCGACGATGGGAGCGGAAACAAACTTCGCCAGGCTCTCGATGCAGCACAACAGGCGAACACGATTGTTTACGTCTTGTTCATCTCCGATCCGGGCATTTACGGGATACTGGATGAGTCTGGCTCGGCCGCGATGCGCAAGCTGGCCGAGGCCACCGGCGGACGGTTCTTTCACATCGGGAAGGATGGACGCAAGCTGCAGGCCGCGTTTGTTGAAATAGAAAAAGAACTGCGGGCGCAATATGAAATCAGCTTCGTTGCTCCGGGCGCGCCGAGCGGCCCCGGTTACCACGACTTGAAAATCGTTTGCAGCCAGGACAGCAAGGCGGTTCCGGTCCAGGCGCAGCACCGGTATCACGCTTCTTCCCGCTAGCTGGAAAAGAAATATCGCGCCATTTCGCGGGTACTGGGCAAAGGAGCGGCAAAACCCAGCGAAGGACGGCGGGAAAGCTTTACTCCCGCGGCAGCTTGGAGCAGGGTCCAGGGGGAACAGAGGACACAGCAATGCGGGTTTCGCAGGCCGTTTTTGGCGTTTTCCACCATTTTGAACTGGCCCACCAGTTGCGCCGCCATGACTGCCTGCAGACTGTCTATTCCACGTATCCGTGGTCGCGGCTGAAACGCGAAAAGCTGCCGCACGAGTATGTTGAAACCTTTCCCTGGATCCACGCAGGTCTGGCGTATATGGCGCGCTACGGGCTCTATCCTTCTCCATGGACCGAACATCTCGACTATTGGAACGCTCTGGCTTTCGACGCGTGGATGTCGAGGAAGATGGAGCGGGGCAGCGCGAATTGCGATGCGCTGATTGCTATTTCCGGCGCGGCGCTCAACGCGGGTAAGCTCCTGCAGGAGCGCGGCGGCAAGTATATTTGCGACCGGGGCTCGACCCATGCGCGCTACCAGTGGCGGCTGCTGCAGGAAGAGCATGACCGCTGGAAAGCGCCGCTGGATATCTATGACCCGCGCGATACCGAGCGTGAAGAGCGGCAATATGAGCAGGCTGACTGCATCACCGTCCCTTCCAGCTTTGCCGCCCGCAGCTTTGTAGAGGAAGGCATTCCAGCCGAAAAGCTCCGGGTCATTCCCTACGGCGTGCGGCTCGACGCGTTTCGGCCGGCAGGAGAGCCATCGCCGGAGAGCTTCGAGGTGTTGTTTGTAGGCCAGGTGAGTCTGCGCAAGGGAGTTCCCTATCTTCTGCAGGCGTTTTCAGAACTGCGCCACAGGCGCAAACGGCTGCGCATCGTTGGTCCCGTCTTTCCGCATATGAAACCTTTGTTTGGGAAGCTACCAATGGAGCATGTGGAAGTGATCGGAGCCGTGGGGCGCGAAGAACTGGTCCGGCTGTTCAGCACCAGTCACGTCATGGTTCTGCCTTCGCTGGAAGAAGGGCTTGCTCTGGTCCAGGGAGAAGCCATGGCCTGTGGCTGTCCCGTAATCGCAACGCCGAATACCGGAAGCGAAGACCTGTTTTCGAGTGGCAAGCAGGGGTTTATCGTGCCGCCGAGAAACGCTGCGGCCATCCGGGACCGGCTACAGCAACTGGCAGATGCGCCGCTTCTGCAGAGCAAAATGCGCACCGCCGCTCTGCAGCGGGTGCGGCATCTGGGCGGATGGGATGACTATGGTGATCGATGGGTGCAGGTGCTGCGCGAGGTCTGCGGCCAGGTTTGATCGCGGTACGGAGCACCTGGGCTGTGATGCACCAGCTGCGCGAAGCCACTTAGGCGGTTCGAGCTCCCGGCCCGCGCAAAGCTAGGCGGCCTTGGCAGCCATCGCCTTCACGCGCGCATGCAGGCGGCTCTTGTAACGCGAGGCGGTGTTGTCGTGCAGAATGCCTTTTTGCACGCTCTTGTCGAGCATGGACACGGTCAGACTGTACTGCGCGCGCGCAGCCGCAACGTCATTTTTCGCAATCGCCTCGCGCATAGCGCGCAATCCGTTGCGGAGCTTGCTGCGATTGGCGCGGTTAACGGCAGTGCGTTTGACAGTCTGTCGAGCGCGCTTCAAGGACGAAACATGATTTGCCATGTTGATTCTCTTTCACAAATATAATCCGCGTGCGTCAATGCCAAAGCACTCGCGAGAGATGGAGAACTTTCCATTGCTCACGGCAGGAGAAAACACGGCTGCACGCAAGTCCTTAGTTTATAGGGCGCTTCTTGCCAGGTCAAATAAGATCTCGCTGCCGTTTGCAGATGGAGGCTTTGACCACCCGGAAATTGGTTATTGACGAAAACAGGCAAGCGGCGCTACTCTGTGCGCATCATCGTACTCTACGCCGTACCGCAAACAAGTCGCACCTCTGGGTACAAAGCGCATCGGGCGCCTCGGCTCAGAGTCGTGTCCCAGGGCTCCCCGGCCATCCGAATCCTTTTTCCACCAATCCAACAGAATGCAACCCTCTTAGACAGCTTGTGCTGTCTGCAACAGAGGCGCACCCCGTTCGTATGGAGGCAAGAGACTGATTGATGAAGAAAACCATTGAGATCACACCCAACATCGAGCCGATTTTCGGCACCCGCGACGAAAACCTCCACCTGATTGAAACCTCCCTTAAAGTTCGCATCGATTTGCGCTCCGACGCACTCCATATTGAGGGCGAGGCGGACGCGATTGTGCGCGTCGAG
The DNA here is from genome assembly GCA_027323885.1 of Acidobacteriaceae bacterium. Classification (GTDB taxonomy): domain Bacteria; phylum Acidobacteriota; class Terriglobia; order Terriglobales; family Acidobacteriaceae; genus JAKAAZ01. The sequence continues at coordinate 10,186 of DAHVZT010000002.1, read as the reverse complement.
CAGATTTTTACCGACTATGAAGCGCTGCGAAGGGCGGGCGTGACCCTCCAGAACGGGGAACTCGCGGGCATGTTGAAGCTGGTCGTGGCGGACAAGGCGGTGACGCTGCGCAATCTCGCAGACAGCGGGAAGCAGCGTTCCACCGGAATCCGGCGAATGGTTCAGCCCCGCTCGATCAATCAACGTCAATATCTCGAGGCGATCGAGAAATGCGACATGACTTTCGGCATCGGCCCCGCCGGAACTGGGAAGACTTACCTTGCCGTGGCCATGGCCGTCGCAGCCTTGAGCGCCAAGCGAGTTTCTCGCCTGGTGCTGGTGCGCCCCGCGGTTGAAGCGGGCGAGCGGCTGGGATTTCTGCCAGGCACCCTGCAGGAGAAAGTGGACCCGTATCTGCGTCCGCTCTATGACGCGCTCTACGATCTGCTGGAACCGGACCGCGTGGACAAAATGCTCGAGCGCAGCGTGATTGAGGTCGCGCCGCTGGCCTTTATGCGAGGACGAACACTCAATGACGCCTTCATCATTATGGATGAGGCGCAGAACACAACCAGCGAGCAGATGAAGATGTTTCTGACGCGGCTTGGCAACAACGCCAAGGCCGTAATCACAGGCGATATTACGCAGATCGATCTGCCAAACCCGCGGAAATCCGGCCTGGTGGAAGCCATCGAGGTACTCAAGGGGGTTGACGGGATCCAGTTCTGTCACTTCGAACATGGCGATGTGGTGCGCCATCAACTGGTTCAGCGGATCGTGTGCGCCTACGATGGCTATGCACGAGGCCAAGCTGAACTGCCGCTGCAGATGGGCGAACCGATTTCCGATTCCATGGCGCGCAATGGCATTGTGGACAGTACCGGGGCCCCGCCTCAGGCCAAAGTGCATACCCAGTAATCGCGTACAGCGCCCTTCACGATGAGGTAACATGCTGGCAAGTCCTGCGCCACAAAATTTCTTGTGGCGCAGCGTTTCACGAGATGATCATCGTAGACCTTCCAGAGCGCCACCCAGCTGCAGATTCGGTCAGACAGTCTGTGCGTGCGCTGCAGGCCTTTGTTGCGCGCGTTCGCGCTGCGATTTCTCTGGCTGGAACTGTATCGGTGGCCCTGGTTTCAGATCGCGAGATCAGAAAATTGAACCGCAATTTCCGCGGGCTGGACCACGCCACGGACGTACTCTCGTTCCCCGCCGCAGTCCTGCCTCCGGAAATCTCATCTTCTAGTCATGCGCAGCGGCAGGTGGGCGGCGATCTGGCAATTTCAGTGGATGCGGCTATCCGGCAGGCAAACCGCTTCGGCCACACCCTCCAAACGGAATTGAAAATCCTTCTGCTGCATGGCTTGTTGCATTTGTCCGGTCAGGACCATGAAACCGACCATGGGGAAATGGATGCAGCCGAAGAACAGCTTCGCCGGCGTTTTCGCCTGCCGGCCGCGCTGATTGCCCGCACTAGCCGCCCTGAGACAAACGCACGATCCGCGGGCCGATCATGACGGCCCTCCAGATCTTCTGGATTCTCGTTCTGCTGGCCATTCTTACGATCTCTTCCTATGTGGACCAGCTTTACTCTGAGATGGGGAAGTTTCTTTCCCGCGAGTTCCAGGAGAACATCGACGCATGGGAGCAGCAGGTCGAGCCTCGCCTGGGAATGGAGCGGGCCCGGATCGCGCAGGCCGCTGCGATCCTGAGTCAGCTTTCCCTCGCGCTTCTGGCGCTCATCTTTGGCTATATCGGGCTGCATGCCCGAGCCGTTCACGAGGAAGTGGCCGCTGCTGATCTGGCACAGGTACTGCTGGCGATTGTGCTTTCGATTCTCCTGTTTCAAAGCTTTCTGCCACAAATGTTCTTCACCCGCACCCGTGGCCTATGGGTGACAAGGCTTACCGGCCCTTTACGCGTCCTCTTTTACTGCGTCCTGCCGATTACCTGGATACTGGGGTTTCTGATGTCCATCGCCTTGCTCGCAGAGTCCGGCGAGCAGCCAGTCAAGGAGGATTCCGCCGAAGCCGTGGAGGCTTTGATCGAAGCCGGGAAGGAAGAGGGAATCCTGGAAGAGAGCGACCGGGCGCTGGTCCGTTCTGCGGTGGAATTCGGAGACAAGATTGTCCGGGATGTGATGACGCCTCGACCTGCGATCTTCGCCGTCCCTGCGTCCATGCCTCTGTTGCAGTTTCGCGAACAGTTGCGCATCCACGCCTACTCGCGCGTGCCGGTCTACCGTACCAGTCTGGACGAAGTGGTGGGTATTGCCTTTCTGCATGAATTGCTTCACATCCAAGATCAGGAAGCAGCCAGCTACACGGTGGAAAAAATAGCTCGTCCGGCCATGTTCACCCCGGAAACGAAAAACATTCAGTCACTTCTGCGGGAAATGCAGCGCGACAAACAGCACATGGCGATCGTCATCGACGAATATGGCGGAGTTGCGGGACTCGTCACCATTGAGGATATTGTCGAAGAGATCGTCGGGGCGATTAGCGATGAGCATGAGCCGGCTGTCCTGGAAGAAGTTGCCCAACCTCAGCCCGACGGCTCCTACATCATTCCCGGCAGCCTGGAGTTAGGCCAGTTGGAGAGCATGTTCGCGGATTCTGTCACGCTGCCGCTGTCTCAGGAATATCACTCCACAACCGTCGGTGGCCTGGTCACGGAGGAAGCCGGTCACATTCCATTCCCCGGCGAGGTGATCGAACTCGCCGGACTTCGGCTTGAGATTCTCGCCTCATCTGTGAGGCGAGTAGACCGGATCCGCGTCAGACCGCGCGGAGGAGTTTCGGCTCCCGATAGCTTTCCGGGCAGTCCCAACAGGACGCAGTGAACTCAACGCGGACCGGGAGCCACGCGTCTCCTCCGTGCATCCCAAACTAGTATGCGGAAGCATCTTGCCACTTTCGTGGAAGACTTTCAGCGGCATGGCAGTCAGATCGCCATCGTTCAGTATGCGGGGAACCGGCGCGTCGCCACTTCCTATAGAGAACTGGCCCAGCTTGCGGGACGCTTTTCGCGCTATCTGGAGCAGCAGGGAATTGGTGAAGGCGAGCGGGTCCTGTTGTGGGGCGCAAACTCCTCATCCTGGGTCGCGGCGTTCTTCGGTTGCGTTCTGCGCGGCGTCATTGTGGTGCCGCTCGATGCCGCGGGAAGCGCGAATTTTGCTGCGCGTGTGGTCTCCGAGGTATCCCCGCGCCTTGTGGTCGGCGATGAGCCGCTCTTGCGATCTTTGAACGCCTCTCTTCCGAGTCTTCCGCTGCAAAACCTCCCCGCGTCGTTGCCCGCCCAAGCGGCATTCCAGCCGGAGCTCTCCCTCGGCTTAGACACCCCCATGCAGATCATTTTTACTTCCGGGACTACGTCCGCGCCTAAGGGAGTGGTCCACACCCATGGAAATGTGCTGGCAAGCGCGGACGTACTGGAGCGGGAAATCAAGAAGTATTTACGCTACGAGCGCTGGTTTCACCCGCTCAGGTTTCTGCATACACTGCCGCTGAGTCATGTCTTTGGCCAATTCATGGGTTTGTGGGTGCCTCCGCTCCTTGCGGCGGAAGTGCATTTTGAAGACAAACTCATCGCTGGCCACCTGATTGGGCGTATTCGCCGGGAGCGTATTTCCGTGGCTGCTGTGGTGCCCCGCGTAGTGGAGTTGATGCGGAACGAGCTGCTTGCGGCGGATGGGCGTTTGCCCCAGCGCATTTCATCTGCGGAAAAGAAAAGCAAATGGCTCGCCTGGTGGACGTTCCGCGATATTCACCGAAGGTTTGGCTGGAAGTTCTGGGCCTTTGTCTGCGGAGGCGCGACCCTGCCCGCCCATTTGGAAGCGTTCTGGACCACGCTGGGCTTCGCCATGGTGCAGGGTTACGGCATGACGGAGACAACCGCGCTGGCCACACTGAACCATCCCTTTCATCCGGCGCGCGGCAGCATCGGGAAACCGCTGGGAGGCCGCGAAGTGCGCGTTGCCGAAGACGGCGAAATCCTCGTGCGGGGCGCCATGCTTGCCGCAGGAACCTGGCGCGACGGACGCTTGCTTCCACGTACGGAGGAATGGCTTCATACCGGCGATTTAGGCGCGGTGGAGGCAAATGGGCAGGTTCGTTTCGTGGGGCGCAAAGGCGATATGATCGTCACCCCATCCGGAATGAATATTCATCCCGCGGACCTGGAGCAGGCGATGCTCGCGCAGCCTGGTGTTCGCGATTGCGTGGTCGTGGGGTGGGAGGGACCGAACGGGACGGAACCTGTTGCGGTCATCCTTTCTGACGAGGAGTTCGATAGCGCCAATCTGAAGCGCATCCTGAATGAGGCGAATCGCACGCTGCAGGAGTTTCAACAGATTCGTAATGTCCTCCGTTGGCCGGGCGACGAGTTCCCGCGAAACACGCTGGGCAAGCTGCTGCGGCGCGAAGTTTCAGCGTGGGTCAACGAGCAGTTGCGGGGAACTCTTGTTGCGGACGGAGACCGGAAGTACGATGCGCTTTTGCAACTCATCCAGCAGGTAGGCGGGCATGTTCCGCCAGATGTTTCGGACTCCGCGGACCTTGCAGCGGATCTGCGGCTGGACAGTCTCGGCCGGATGCAACTAGCGGCCGCGATGGAGGAACGATTTGACATCGCGATGGATGACGCATCGATTGCGGCGGCGTCTACCCTGGGCGATTTGCGCAAGATGGTACGTGTGCCGGGTACGCAGCCGCAGGCTCAGCCTGTGCGGAAGGCTTTGCGAGAGGTGGATGGCCAGGAATCCCGCGACAGCTCTGCTGATCCGGTCAGGGCGACCCGCGATTCGCTGCAGGATGCGAGTTCCGCATTCGTGCCGCAGTATCCACGCTGGCCCTGGAGTCCGCCGGTGCAGATCCTGCGCGTGTTGTTTGTGGAATGCGTAATGCGGCCGCTGGTGTTTTTGCTGGCAGGTCCCCGTGTAATTTGCGATCCTGCTCGGCTGCCGCAATCCCCATCGATTTATATCGCCAATCATGTGACGGCGATCGATGTACCATTGCTCCTGTTTGCGCTTCCCCGGAGAGTGCGACAGCACATGGCGGTTGCGATGTCGGCGGAGCTGATGGCCGCATGGCGCAAGGCCAAGGTGGCGGCTGGGGTGGGAGCAGGGCCGCTCCGCTGGCTGGCCCCTCTGCAGGCAACGCTGGTCATCGCATTGTTCAACACGTTCCCGCTGCCTGCCGGGGCGGGACTGCGGCGCAGCTTCGACCACATTGGGGAAGCGCTCGACCGCGGACTCAACGTGCTTGTGTTTCCGGAAGGCAGGCGCTCCACAGACGGAAACCTTCAGCGTTTCCAGACGGGCATCAGCGTTCTGGCCCAGGAATCCAGAACCGAAGTTGTTCCAATGGCGCTGATTGGCATCTGGCAGGCCGCCCGGCATCCGCGCCTCCGGCCACCCGGGCTGACGGTGGCGGTGGGGGCCCCGGAACGCCTGAACCCCGGGGAATCCCACGTTCAATTCGCGGACCAGCTACAAAATGTTGTGAAACAACTGATACTTTCCACATAGACTCGGGAAATCCGGTCTAAAATCATTCTTAACAAACCAAAATGGCTTCAGCTCAGGTCCAGGCTTTACTCGCGGTACGCGACGCGGTGCATTCTGCCTCAGTCTCGCAGGCGCTTCTGCAGGCTGGTGCGGCGGTTTCTGTCGCGATCGTACGGTCTGAGGTGCAGCTGCTGGAACAACTGGGCGAGCGCATTCCTTCTCTTCTGGTCCTGGAGCTTGGAAACGACAGCAGCGCGCTCGAACAGGTGCGAACCGCCTATCCCAATCTGTCGGTTGTTGGCCTGTTGAGCAAGCCATCGGCGGAGATGGCCTTCGCAGTTTCCCGGCTCGGTGCGGAGGACCTCTGGACATTGCCCTTGAATCCCGCGGCGGTGGAGGAGAGGGCGCAAAGAATCGTCAAACGTCTGCAGGATGTTTGCGAGAGCGCGAAAAACCAGGGGGCGGAGCCATTCAACGGATCGGGAGCGGCAGGCGGAATTCCCAAGCAGCCGCCTCCGCAAGCCCCGCTGATGACTGGCGCCAATCCAAGAATGGCTGAAATCCGGGAGACGATCGACAAAGTCGCCGGTACAGACATTACAGTGCTGATTCGGGGCGAGAGCGGCGTGGGCAAAGAAGTTGTGGCGCGAATGCTCTTTGAGCACTCCCGGCGCAAGCACAAGCCATTCATCAAGGTGAACTGTGCCGCCATTCCGCACGATCTACTCGAAAGCGAGCTCTTCGGCTATGAGGCTGGCGCGTTTACCGGGGCCACACGCGACAAGCCTGGCAAGTTCGAGCTGGCCAACAATGGCACGCTTTTTCTGGATGAAATCGCCGAAATGCATCCCATGCTGCAGGCCAAGCTGCTTCACATTCTGCAGGATGGACGTTTTTCGCGTCTTGGAGCCAAGCGAGACATCTCCGTAGATGTTCGAATTCTCTGCGCCACCAACAAGCTGTTGGAGGAGCGGGTAAAGGAAGGGCTGTTCCGGGAAGACTTGCTGTATCGCATCAATGCGGTCACGGTCTTCTTGCCTCCGCTGCGGGAACGGCGTGACGAAATCCCGGGTCTGATCGACTACCTTCTGCACAAGTTTGCCGCCCAGTACGGACGCGAGCTGCGCCCCTTCAGTGAGGATGTGGTGCAGCTTCTGATGCGATATGACTGGCCGGGGAACATCCGCGAACTGGAAAATCTCTGCAAGCGGTACGTGATTGTCGGCGGGGAGACCCAGATTTTGCGGGAGCTCTCCGAGCGGAACCTGGCTAAGAAGGATCTGGATGTGTTCGAGGCTCCAGCCGTGGCTGCTGCCCCGGAAGCTCCTGTGGCCCGGGTTCGCGACGATGCTCCTGCTGGTCTTTCGCTGTTGGAAGTGGGCAGACGGGCTGCGTGGGATGCGGAGAGGCGCGCGATCATCGAAATGCTGGAGGTGACCCGTTGGAACCGGCGTGAAGCGGCTCGCCGTCTGCAGGTAAGCTACAAGGCCCTGTTGAACAAGATCAAGCAAATGAACCTGGAAGACCAGATTTCCTCGGCGGCGGAGACGCGCGACGGAAGTGAAACTGGGCGGTCACGCTAAGCCATTCTTTAGGAAAAAAATTGCTAAAAAGTGGTATCGGAATGCCACTATCGCACCGAACTTCTGCATAGTAGTACCTCGAAGGATATTGCGTTTCCGAATTCCTGGGCCAGGAATCAGGCGAACGGCGCCAAATGGAGGGCAACAGTGATTTCCGCCTCAATTCGGGGCAATTGGGACGATTTGATAGGAATTCGAGAGCATGGTAATTTTTGGCATGGAACATGCAAGTAGGTTAGACAAGTAATGAGGCGTCCAACTTCTTAGACCTATTTCGCAGTTCTCGCAATACTTGTGTCGCTCCGTATAAGGAGTGATTCCCATCGAACAGATCCTCGCTGCCATCCATCCTTTGAAAGCCTCGATGCAAGGCCCGCTAATGCGGGCCTTTTGCGTCTTCAGGAGAAGTTTTCTCCCGCTTACAATGAAGTGTGAAGCGTTTGAGTGAACCCCCGTCGGCCGCCGAGAGTATGCGCCGGATTGACAGCTTGTTTTCCTGTGGCGGGCTTCGCCACAGCCCGCGCCGCCGCAACTCCCCCTCCCCTCCGGCGCAGTCCACGCATCCGGCAAGAAAAAGAAAACAGAAGCCCCATCCTTCAGAGGGCCCCACCGAGACGGTCCTGCGAGTGCCCGAATGGAATTCTTTTCCGTGGCTGCTCCATGGGTTCAGCACCCGTCGGGGAGGCGTGTCGAGGATCTACGGGGACGGGCATTGTGGAGAGCTGAATTTGGGGTTCACGCCGGATGATTCGCGGGACAATGTTCTTGAGAATCGAAAGATTTTTTTGCAAGCTGTCGCGGGTGGCCGCGCAGGGCGCGAACAGCCCGAGCTCGCTCTGCTGCGCCAGATCCATTCTGGAATGATCCACCGTTTAGCTCCCGCCACTCAGCCGCAGCGCGGGGATGGTTGGATTACCGACGAGCCCGGAACCTGGATCGGAGTACTGACTGCGGATTGCGTCCCGGTCCTGGTAGCGGATACTCGAATGCGGATTGTGGCTGCTTTTCACGCCGGCTGGCGCGGAACGCTGGCTCGCATCGCAGAGCGCGGGGTGGGCAGAATGCGTGCGGAGTTCGGCTGCCGGCCAGAAGATCTGACCACCGCGATCGGTCCTGGAATCGGCCCTTGCTGCTATTCGGTGGGAGAGGAAGTTCGTATGGAATTCGAATCGCAATTCTCGTATGCGAACGAGCTGTTTCAGGAAGTCTTCGACCTGGACCCCATCAAGCAGAAGTATCCAATGCTGTTTCTGACCGCGCGTGCTCCCGGCCACAGCAACTTGGGGCCCAGCACGCACCTGAACCTGCCGGAAGCGAACCGCCGCCAGCTTCAGGACGCCGGCATCCGCCCGGACCGGATTTATTCGGTGGGCTCATGCACCGCCTGCAACACCAGCCAGTTCTTTTCGCACCGGGCGCAACATGGGTTCACCGGGCGCATGATGAGCGTCATTGGATTGGCCGGGTAAGGGCCTCGTCGTGTCGGGCAAATAAAAGGGCCGGCACCATCGGCGCGCGGCCCTTTTCCAGCAAAAACAATTTACCTTCAAGGGGTAGAAGTGACTTCTACCTCCGAAGAGCTGCCTGCTTTGAAAAAGCCCTGTTTGGTGGGAGTGAAGATTGCGTACAGGTAGTACGTCCCCGGTGGAAGTATGTTGACCACGGATCCTGACGAAGTGGCTGTACCGTTTCCGTTGCCCGTTACCGCCTGGGTGCCGGCAAGCACGGCCGATCCGTTGGGCATCAGCACGTACAGACTGACGGTGCCACTGGGATCCGTATTGTGATCCCCAGGAGTTCCCACCACGGCACTGTAGCTGACGGTGCTGCCGTACGGTGCAGAGTTGGTCGAAAGCGTCAGGCTGATGTACGTTCCCCCGACATTCACGACAAAGTTCGGCCCGGTGGTGGTTTGCGGCCGATAATTGGCGTCCCCGGAGTACAGCACCGTGATCTGGTGGCTTCCGCTGCCCAGGATGGGAACGGTTTTGGTAGCTGTGCCCCCCGCGAGCGGAGCTGAGCCGCCGGGGAACATCATACCGTTGGAGTCCTCGAAAACCACGCTGCCCGTAGGAACTGTGCTTCCCATATCGGGAGCAACGGTGGCCGAGAATGTGACGGGGCTATCGTACTTTTTTTGACCGTTGGCGCCCGAGAGCGATGTTGTGGTGCCGGAGCTATTGAGAAGCACGTTGAGGCTGGGGGCGCCGGTCGCCGTTGGTGGAAATTCGCGTATGTACTGAAGCTGCTTGGCTGGCGTGGTCAAATTCACGCGATTCACAGTGTTGGCCGTGGCGATATCCAGCCTGCCGTCGGAGTTGAAATCCGCCAGTGCAGCAGCCCAGGGTTGTGTGCCGGCGGCAAACTCCGTCCGCTGCAGAAATGTTCCATCTCCTTTGCCAAGCAGAATGGCGACCTGGTTGAAGTTTGGAGCGACGGTGACCAGATCGAGAATTCCATCCCCATTCACGTCACCCGCGGCTATGGAAACAGGGAAATTCAAGGCGAAGCTGTTTACGGCGGCGGCAAAAGTTCCGTCACCGTTTCCGGCAAAGAAGGAAACGCTGTTGGCGGTAGCATCTCCCGTCACGATGTCCAGCTTCCCGTCACGATTGAAATCCCCCACAACGATGGACGTAGGCTCGGATTCCGTGGATAACATCAGAGGAGTCATGAATGTAGTTGGCTTGGTGGGGGGCTGTTCCGGCAGCATTCCACCGTTCAGGAAAACTTCCATTTGAGCCGAGCCGAAGCAGGTGACCGCGAGGTCGTTCTGTCCGGTATGGCGAAAGTCGCCAATCGTCACGCCGTACGGATTCGCGCAGGTCTGGAGCGTCTGGACGGTCGGAACTCCTGCCGTGAGAGGACCATAGAGGACGGTGACCGTGTTGTCGGCCATGTTCGTCACCGCCAGGTCGGGAATTCCGTCTCCATTCAGGTCTCCGACGGCTACCTCCATCGGATCGCGCCCCACTTTATACGTCTGCTGGGCGGCAAAAGTCCCGCTCCCGCCGCCGTTGTTCATCAGCACGCTGACGGTTCCGTCGGCGGTATTGGCCGTAATGATGTCCGCATAGCCGTCCAGGTTCAGGTCGCCGGTTGCCACCGAGTAAGG
>DAHVZT010000001.1 GCA_027323885.1 Acidobacteriaceae bacterium | reverse complement strand
CCGCTGCCCTGCATATCGTCCAGCGTTCCCGATGCATGCGCGTTCGCCATCAGGGTTCCGCTGGCAGCGTAATGGGTGCCGAGGACTGACTGGAGATCCTCGATGGAAACGTCCGTGGCTTGCGCGGTCGCCTGAAAACGTGTGCGGCGATTGTAGGTGTAGGTGTCCGGCGCAGTGCGGTCCGGCTGCAGATCCATCGCGGCATGGATAACGGTATGTCGGCGCGCCAGCACTCCATTACGCACGATGAGGCGCCAGGGAGTGTACTCAACATCCGCGTGGAGCTCATCCCAGGTGAGCCGATGGATCGACGTGTTCTGAACCGCCTGCCGTGCGGCAACGGCGGCACGCAGCTTTGTCTGGCTGGATGGAAGGCCGGCCGCGACAGGGGAACTTGCCACCAGCACCTGGAAACGCTGCGAGTCCAAATGCCCGGCCGCCTGCAGCGCGAAAAAAGATCCGCGGACATCTCCATGAAAACTGGCGCGGCCAAGTAGCTGGAACGGCAGCGCATGGGGCTCGCTTGGAGGCGTGACTCGCAGATCGAACACGGTCAGCAGGCGGTCGAACTCTCCGAGATTCGTGCCGGTGACATCCATGTGCAGATTGCTGTTCAGGTCTTTGGGAAACAGCGTAAGCAGGCCTGAGGCATGGACCTGAGTGCCGGGCGTATCCACATCGGCATGTTCGATGACCAGGTGGCGATGATCGCCGAGATACGTGGCAGTGGCGGAACCTCTGACCGGAACCAGGCCGAGCGTCTGGCGCGGGTCGCTCAGGTTGAGAACGCCGCGCACGATCAGCCCGTCTCCCGAGGCAGTCCAGCGGCCACGCACATCGCCGGAGGCGGCTGTGGTGAATCCTATGTTGGCAAACTGCTTCGGAGCTACGGTAGCCATGACGAACGGAAGCGTGACGTTGGAAATATGCGCCTGCAGTGCGGCCTGCAGCGGATGGTATCCGGCGGGTGGGGTTGGTACGGCAGTTCGCTGGATGCCATGAGCGTTGGCTGGCGGAACGATCGTGGGCATCTGCGGTCCCACGCAATGCCGCAGAACCAGGCTTCCTTCGACGCGGCCTCCATCGCTCAGCGTGGAGGAAACATCGGTAAAGGTGCATTGATCGTCATCGATCAGAACGTTGGTATGAAGCGCTACATCGCGCACGCTGAGCCAGGGCGCCTCCCATGCTCCACTGCGGACATCGACGTGGCCAGACACCTGAAATTTCTGGATCGGACTGGTTTGCACATGGCCTGCGGTGGTGGAGTTTGCCGCACCGTGCCCCCTGATATCCACATTGGCTGTTCCCTTGCGCAGTTCAGGAATGTCTAGGATCAGGCCGACCTGACGGGCATCCACCGCTCCATGCACGGAGGCCTGCCAGGTTGGAGCGGCGAAGTTTCTGACCGTTCCTGTAACGCGCAAGCGGGAGGTTCCGGTGGTGAGGTCGAGATTGTCAATCTGGAGCGAATCGCGGGTCAGGCGCACTGTGGCCGACAGCCGGGAATGCGCGGCCGCGGCATTCTGCAGCCGAAAGGTAATGTTGTTCGTCCGCAACACGGCGCGGTACCCGGCCTGGGCAGCAATGTAGTTCATCCTGATTTCAAGTGGACCTGCCGCAAGCTCCCAGGGGATCGCGCGATCGTTCAGGAGCACGAGTCCATGCTCCACGCGTGTTTTTCCGATGGCCAGGTCCAGCAGCATCCGCGGCAGCGGCTTTCTTTTGCTGGCGACCTGGGGCTGCGGCTGGTTCGTTGTGCCGTCGGGATAAACAATCAGATGAATTGTGGGCCGCAGCGCGACTACGCTGGAGAGTGCGATCTTCGGCATGAAGAACGAGACAATGCTCGCCCGCAACGAAAGACGGTCCACATGAAAGTAGGGGACCTGACCCGCCGCTTCCCTGCCGTGGATGGTCAGATTGTCGACTTGGATGGAGAGATGGCGGGCGCTCCAGCGAAAGGAGCCCATTTCCGCCCGTCCGCCGGTGGCGCATTCCAGGTCAGTGATCAGGGCGCGATGAACCCGCGCCGCGAATCGCGCGGTCGATGCGAACCAGAACAGTCCGGCGAGGATGACGCAGCCCAGCAAGATCAGAATTGCGAAGCTGGAAAGCAGCCGGCGCCAGCGCAGCCGTTTCGCCGTAGTGCCAGCGCTCTGCTGCGAGGGCTGATGCGGCAATTGAGATTCGGGAGGAACCGTCATTGGGCACGCTCTGTTGCCGTTTGGGCCGGCGAAGCTAGCGGAGCCACCTCGGCATTGCCCTGCACTTTACCGTCGCCGTATGCGGGATCGAGAATGCGCACTTCTGAATCACTGCGCAATCCCCGCAGCCATTCGTCCACCATGGCGTTGATGCGCTGCTGGCGAAGAACGGCGCGAATCTGAGGAGCGACGCTGCTCATTTCGGGAACCGCCGCGTGGTTCCGGCGCAACTGGGGTACCAGGACCCGCTCGTAATACTGCTGGACATCTTCGCGTGGGATGCGTACGGCGGCGCCGAAACGCGTAGCCATGAACTTGAGGATTTCCAGCCGCTCTCGAACCCGGTTCTCGACTTCCTGCAGAGTGAACGCATGCGCCTGCAGGAAGGCGAGCCAGCCTGCGTCCTGAGAGCAATGGAAGGGCCTGCACGCCGGAATGGTTTGGCGAAGCTCAAGAATGGCGCGATCCACTTCGGCTTGAGAAACGTCCGCGAGGCCGGGCTGGAGAACACGCTGACTGTTGATCAAAGCACGGTCAATCAGCCGCTCCAGCGCTCGCTGTGGGGTGTTGTCAGAGGCCGGCTCCACTTCCGGCTGGAAGGCGCCGAAGCGCATTTCATCATCGACGTCGCTGGCCAGGATTGCCGTTCCGCCCACCACCGCAACGACACGATCCAACACAGCGGAGACGCTCTTTTGCGGTTCGTTTCGCCGCATACTTGGCGCTGACGAGCCACTCTGCGCCTTGGACAATGTTTCCGCGCATGAACGCGCGGCCGCGGACTGCTGGGCGATCAGCAGAGCCAGCGCGAAGCCGAATGGCTGAAGCAGTCTCCCCATCAGAACGCCTGCCCAATACTGAAGAAGAAGTTGAAGTGTCCCGAGTTCCCCACGTAGGGCGGCTGGCCGTTGTAGTTGAGAAACGCCGGCAGAAGCGCCGGATCGCTGACCACGGGATAGACCGTGGGATTCAGGTTATAGCTGAAATCCAGACGGATCGGACCGATCGGCGTTTTGTACCGTATCCCCGCACCCACGGCATTGGAATCGTAGTCGAAGTTGCACTTCCCTTCCGGCCCTGTGAGGTTGTAACAGGTCTTGACGTGCGGCTGTTGAAAACGAGGCAGCGAAGGGAAAATGCTGGATGCATTCGTGAACACGTTTCCGGTGTCGTCGAACAAGGCAAGCCCCACGTTGTCTCCAAGGTAAGGCAATGGGACTGGCGGGATGCGCAATTCCAGACTGTTGATAAAAGCTCCCGATCCTCCGACGGGAAAGCCCGTCTGCAAATCGCGCGGACCCGCTGAATTGACTGAGAATCCGCGGTGCGATGTCGCACCTCCGGCATACAGCCGTTCCGGGAGAGGGATCAGGCTGTATTTTGAGCTTCCGTAGGTGTTCTCGAACGCAATGCGCGTGCTTCGGGCGAGTACCCAATTCTGTTTGTTCAACAAATGATAGTTCGACTCCTGGACGTCGATCCGGTTGAAATTTGCCTGCGAGGCAAAGCCGGACCAGGCAAAAAACTGCTGTTCAGAAAGATACCAGCCCGTGGTGGCGTTCAGCGGGTTATCCCGTGTGTCATGCACCCAGGTGATGCCCGGTCCGCTGACGCGGGTCGGCTGCGAGAGCAGCGGAATGAGATCCGCGCTGATCTGCAGCGTGTTCGGATTGACATAGACGTAGCGGTAAGCCATGGAATAGATCAGCGTGTTGGCTTTGTTGGGGCGCTGCGTAAAGATGGCTGAACCGCTGATCGTGGAAGCCTGATAGGTGGTGATGTCCTGTGCGCTGACGAAGCCGCCGGAGAGCGCAAAATCAATCGTCCGGTGGCCATAGAATACGGGATCGTCAAAAGTCATGACGGCCTGCTGCTCGAGCGTGCCATAGGCCGTTTGCAGCGTGACCGTCTGGTTCCTGCCGCGGATATTGATCCGGCTGACGTCAAAGGAGACACGCGGGCTGGCGCCAAACTTTCCATTCGGCGAACAAGCGAAGGCGGAGGGGTGCGCCACTCCAAGCTCGATCAAGGAAGCTGCCGACGGGCAGTTACGCTGCGGGGTCCCGGTCTGGACTTCGAATCCAAAGCCATAGTCATAGTTCCATCGATGCGCTTCCGTCACGTTCAGCAGAACGTCCTTGCTTGGCTGGATGCCTTTAGGATTGACGATGCCTGTTTCGACTTCATTGAAAAGAGCAAGGTTGTAGAGACGCCGCTGCGTGTCCTGCAGGGCGTTACGATTCAGCGGGTCGCCGGGATGAATTTCGAGCAGTTTATCGATCACCTGCGGCCGGGTGTAATGCAGGCCGTTCAGCAGCACTCGATTCACATAGAAGGGCTCGCCTTCAAAGATGCGGATGTCCAGGTCAATGAGATTGGGATTTTCTTTTTCCGGGTGCTGCTCAAAACTCAGGTTTGCCTGAGAAAAACCTTTGCGGTAGTAGTAGTCGTAAAGCTGAATACGGTCTCCTGCGAGCGTGGTCAGCGAGTACGGTTCGCCGGGCCGGGTATTCATCAAGGCCAGCAGCCTGGCAGTGGAAACCTGTCGCACGCCTAGTAGTTGCACCTTGCCGATGCGCTGCTGCTCCCCCTCGTGGATCCGATACGTGACATACACGTAGGCAAGCTTACCGTTGCGCGCGCCCGGCGATCTATCGGAGTCAGTCACGATGGGGTCGATAGCGATATGTCCAAACCCATTGCTCTTATAAAGGTCGCTGAGAGAAGCCACGTCGGCGGCCAGCAAATCCTGGCTGTAAACGCCGTGGCGATTCAGCGCGTCGGCTTTCTGAACGCTGAGGCGCTCCTTCAACGTGTCCGTGTCGAAGTAATGGTTGCCCACGAGCTTGACCGAAACGACCTTGTGGATCGGACCATCCTGGATGGTGTAGACGATCACTTCCCGGTCCGGCGTGGGACGCTCCAGCACGTGGGTCACTTGCGCGTCGAAATACCCTTTTTTTTGAAAATGGTTGCGCAGATTACTGTCGCCTTCATCGAGCAGGTCGGGATCGACGGCGCCCTCTTCATACACCGGGACAAGCCGCCTGAGTTCTCCTGAAGAAACCTTGGCTCCCCTGGCAATCACACGCACGGAAGGTCCGCGAGAAACGTCGAAGCCATAGTCCACTTTTGTGCCGGCGGGATCGAAGGTCTCTGCGGTGGAGCGCACCGTGGCTTCCAGACGGTTGGACTTCTGATAATTTTTGCGCAAAGAATCCAGCGCGCGCGTCACGGTCTTCGAGGTCACCTTGGAGCCGGCCTTCAGCTTGCCGAGTTTACGGAACTTCGGCAGGGTCATGCCTGGATTACCGGCAACGGCAACGTCACCGACTCTCGCCTGCCTGCCGGTTTCAACGGTGTAGATGACGTCCACCAGGTGGTTGGAGCCGGCTGGGACGGTCTGAACGGAGATATGGGGCTGGTAATAGCCGTTCAACTCGAGCGCTTTCTTCAAATGCTCCGTCGCCTGGTTGAGTTCCTTTTGAGTGAACGATTGGCCGACTTCCAGACGAGTGGCGCGTTCAATCTGCGCGGCAAGCAATTCCTGCTTCATGCCATGAACAAAAAGCCGCCTGAGAAACATCTGCGGTGTCCCGCGAAACACTACCGTAAGGTGCCCGCCAGTCCGAACGCCTACGGCCACAATATCGCGGTAAAGGCCGGTTGCGTAGAGCTGATGCAAACTGGTCCTGAGATTTTCTGCGCTCAGAGGATCGCTCGGCTGCAGGGCTAGTTTCCGTTGCAGCGTCGTCAGATCTTGCGCCGTCACGCCTTCGAACTCCAGGCTGGCAACCCGCCTTCCGTACCATGGGCGCAAGTCGCGGTATCGCAGGATGCCCGGCGAAGAAGGGCCTGCCGGCGCGACCGCAGCCGCATCCTGACGACCGGGAGGAGAAACCGGCTGCGCCGCGGCAACTACGACTGCCGCCAGCACCAGCCAAAGCATGACGGTGACGGCCGCGCGTTGCAGGGCTCGGGCTGCTCTCTGGATCGGGGATCGCTTTTGCAATCGATAGGCTCATGCGCGGCAATGCGCGAACTGTCTATTGAGAAGGCCGGTCAGCCCCACAATAAAAGCGGCCAGACTGCTGGCCGCCGCTCGGATGCGCTCCCGCCGATTCTCTTTCTACCGTTTAGGATACGCAAGCCGCCGGGGCTGCGTCATGCTTCCCGCTCAAGTTTCCTTATACTGGGAAGAGTGACCGTTGGCCTCCATCCAATTTCCTCCCAGTCAGACCTCTCGTTGCGCGCAGATGAGGAGAGCGAGCGGTATTCCCGCCAGGTTCTTTTCTCCGGTATCGGCGAGCAGGGACAGCGCAGGTTGCTGGCATCCCATGTGGGCGTGGTCGGCTGCGGCGCGACGGGCGCGGCGGTGGCCGGAATGCTGGCGCGGGCCGGTGTGGGATCGCTGACGATCATCGACCGCGATTACGTGGAGTGGAGCAATCTGCAGCGGCAGGTGCTCTTTGAAGAGCCGGATGCCGCGGAGGGACTGCCGAAGGCGGAAGCTGCACGACGGCGCATTCTGGCCTTCAACAGCAAGACCCAGGTGCACGCGCGGATAGCCGATCTGGTTCCGGGGAACATCCACAAGCTGCTTGCGGACACACAGATTGTTCTGGACGCGACGGACAATTTCGAAACGCGCTATCTGCTGAACGACTACGCAGTGGAGCAGAACAAACCGTGGATTTATGCAGGCGCAGTCGGCTCCTCCGCCGTGACCATGAACATTCTCCCCGGCCAAACGGCCTGTCTGGCCTGCATTTTCCCTGAGCCGCCGACCGGCTCCGTGGAGACCTGCGACACCAGCGGCATCCTGAACCCAGCCGCGAATCTGGCGGCGTCGTTGCAGGCCGCGGAGGCGATGAAATGGCTGGTGGGTGCGTCCGGGGCGATGCGGCTGAGCCTGTTATCTTGGGATGTTTGGGCCAATCAGCGGGCGGAGGTGAACGCTTCGCGTCCGAGGACGGAATGTCAGGTTTGCGGCATGCGCAAATTTCTGCACCTGGAGGCGAAGGGCCGGGCGCAGATTACTTTATGCGGACGAAACTCCGTGCAGATCCACGAGCACCGGAGAACGGTCGACTTTGCGGAACTGGAGCGACGGCTGCAGCCTCACGGCCAGGTGCGCCGCAACGCCCTGGTGCTGCACTTCCAACGAGGGATTCACCGCATGACCATTTTTGGCGACGGCAGGGCGATCATACAAGGCACAACCGATGTGGGACTGGCGCGCAGCCTCTACTCCCGTTTTATCGGGAGTTGAACCGTCCTCAGGGCAACTCACATCCCGGCATTCACCTCTAACAAACGGAGATCACAACATCTTGCAACGCAAGCCGATTCTAAAGGATTCAAAAGCGATACCCAGGAAGAGTGAACCACAGGTCGAGTCGCATGAGAGCGCACAGGTTCACACCAGGAGTAAAAACACGTTGCGAACGACGGACGCTTCTCCAGCCTCTGGGCCAGCGCAGCCGTTGGCTGCGGAAGCGCGACCGATTCAGCAGCAACAGCGGCGCAACCCTCCGATTGCGGGAGAGTTGAACGCGATCGCACTGGCCCAGGCCGGCGATGGCGCGTCGTTTGAAATTTTGTACAACATGCATAAACGCCGCGTGTATTCGCTATGTCTGCGAATGCTGGGCAATGTGGCGGAAGCCGAGGATTTGACGCAGGAAGCGTTCCTGCAGTTGCATCGGAAAATTGGAACTTTTCGTGGGGACTCGGCATTTTCGACCTGGTTGCATCGCATGGCAGTAAACGTCGTGTTGATGCATCTCAGAAAGAAAGGGCTGCCTCTGGTCTCTTTAGAGGAAACTTTGGAGCCGACGCAGGAGGACGGGCCACGTAAAGACTTTGGCACCCGCGATCTGACGCTTTCCGGGTCGATCGATCGGGTGACCTTAGAACGGGCTGTGCAGGAACTGCCCCCAGGATATCGCATGGTGTTTGTGCTGCACGACGTTGAGGGATACGAACATAACGAGATTGCCGGCATGTTAGGATGTTCGATTGGCAATAGTAAATCTCAACTCCACAAAGCACGCATGCGACTGCGCAGCTTATTGCGTGAGAGCGCGGACGGAAGGGCAGACGCATGACAATGACGACCAATACACCCCAAGAATGCAGTGAGTTCCAGCAACAACTGCCTGACTTCTTCGATTCCGGCGGCGACCGGATCGAGCATCCTCATCTGAACACGTGCGCGAATTGCTCGGCGTTGGTCCGCGACCTGAACTATATCGCGACACAAGCCAAGCTGCTGATGCCCATCCACGATCCCAGCCCGGCGGTGTGGGAGAACATCAGCCACGCTTTGGGAAAAGAGCCAACCGCACGGCGGGCGAGCGAAGATGACGGGGCACCCTGAGGGCGACCCGTCCATCCAGACATTTTGTGGAGAACTCCCCCGGCGCCTGGTGTTTACCGGCTTTATGGGGGCGGGCAAAAGCACGGTAGGTTCGCAAGTAGCCGCGGCGCTGGGCTGGCCCTTCATCGACCTGGACGAAGAAATCGTTCTGGCGCAGGGCGCCAGCATTGCTTCCCTTTTCGACAGCATAGGGGAACCCGCTTTTCGCGAACTGGAGAGTGCGGCGCTTGCGTCGGCCCTGCAACGCGACAATCTGGTTCTGGCACTCGGCGGCGGAGCGCTGGAATCACAGTCGAACCGAGCTCTCCTAAGCGAAGATCCGGCAACGATACTGGTTTATTTGGAAGCTCCCCTGGAGGTTCTTTTCTCGCGGTGCGAGCGGCAATCCCTTTCGCAGGCGGGGGCCGCGCATCGGCCGGTGCTCGATGATCGCGCCGCTGCAACTGAAAGGTTTCTGCGGAGAAGGCCGTTTTACCAGACCGCCGCATGGCGGATCGATACAAGCGGCCGCAGCGCCAGCGAAGTGACATCGGCAATCCTGGAGCGATGGGAACGACTTACCGCCGATCGCGCTTAGCCGGAGCAAATTTCCGAGGGCGTCCCCGCAATCCATCAGGTGCTTGCCCGCGTCTATTCGAAAACCAGCTATCATAAGCCAACCAATGAAAAGCTTCCCACTGTCGGCCACCAGTGCTTCCGGCCAAGGCCGAAGCGTGCGCGGCAATATTCTTTTCACATTTGCGATTGCGATTGTTTTGTATCTGGCATGGCTGCTCCGGGACGTTCTTGTCCTGCTTTACGTAAGCGCTCTGTTTGCGGTGGTGCTCACACCCATTGTTCGCGCCGTGCGGCGGCTCCAGATCGCAGGACGGCATCCCAGCCACGGCCTGGCCATTTTCATTATCATGGGCAGCCTCCTGGGTGGGATTGCGGTGTTTTTAATCTTGACACTTCCACCTCTCGTGCACGACTTCACCACATTCGTGCAGTCCTTTCCGGGTCGAACTCCGCGTTTCCTTGCCACTTTGGAGCGAATGCCACTCCTGAGACACGTGAATCTAAATCTTCTTGAGACACGGCTCAAGCAAGAGACAGCGCGGAATGTGGGCGCATTTGTTTCCTCCGCAGGCAACTGGGCCGCCAAATTCTTTCAGGTGATCACGGGTCTCGTGCTCACGATTTACTTCCTGGCGGAAGGGCAGCACGTTTACACGTGGGTGCTCTCTCTTGTTCCCGAGGAACGCCGGGAGCGGCTGGATGAGACGCTGCAGCACGCCGCGGCAAGAATGGGTAAATGGCTGTTGGGTCAAGGTGTGCTGATGCTGATTCTGGGCGTCTGCAGCGGCATTGTCTTCGGCGCGATGAAGTTGCGCTACGCGCTGGCTTTGGCCGTGCTGATGGGCGCTTTCAATATCGTCCCGGTCGTAGGCGCGCTGGTATCCACTTCCATCGCGATGGCTGTGGCTGTCAGCGATTCCTGGGGCAAAGTGCTTGGCGTAATGATTTTTGAATTGATCTACGCTCAGGTGGAAAATGCATTTCTGATTCCGCGGATTATGAAGACCAGCGTCGATTTGGCGGGCACCGCCGTCCTGATCGCACTGCTGCTGGGAGTGAGCCTCGCCGGGGTTGCAGGCGCCCTGGTTGCCGTCCCCTCGGCAGTATTGATCACGGTGTTGATTGAAGAGTATGTGATTGAACCGGGTTCCGTGGTTTCCACGCCACTCGGGCCTTAGCCGTTCCCCTCGCAAACCTCAGCCGTTTCCCTCGCAAAGATGCTCCAGCCAGCTTGAAACTTCCGCCAAGTCCACGGCCAATGACGCCGCTGGATCGTGGACGAAGGATCTTACCCCAGCCAGATCCATGCCAGATGAACTCTGGCGCGGAATGACAAGGAATTCAGCAGATCTTCATGCTCCGCGCGAAAAACAGGCCCCGTACCGAAAATTTCTTGATAATCGCGCAAATTGATACTAACTTTACATATCCGTTCTAATGTTCTCCCGGGGGGATTATGTTTCTACGAGGCCGAGTTCTACTTTTGATTCTTTGTTTGTCTGTTTTCGCAGGCAGAATGATCGGGCAAAATGCGGTGTCCACAGGCGCCATCTCGGGAATTGTGACGGACACGGCTGGAGCGGTGGTGCCGAACGCGCAGGTTGAGCTCACCAACCTGAATACCGGCATCAAGCAAAACAACAAGACCAATGCGACCGGATTGTACTCGTACCCTACGCTGCAAGTGGGTGTTTATTCGGTAAAGATCACGGCTCCAGGTTTTAAGACCGGATTCATTCCATCCGTGATCGTCAGTATCGGACGGACCACTTCAGCGGGCATTCAGTTACAGGTGGGCACGGCGGCGCAACAGGTCACCGTTACGTCCAGCAGTTCCGCGCTGCTGGACCCCAGCGATTCCAGCGTAAGCACCACTGTAAATCGCGAACTGATTCGCGATTTACCTTCCAACGGCCGCAACTATACCAACTTCGTTCTGCTCACCCCGAACGTTACGGCGGACGGGGATTTCGGCGACGTGAGCTTTGCGGGGCAGCAGGGCAGCGGCAGCTCTGGCCTGGCCAACGGAAATGGAACCAATTCCTTTACCGTAGACGGCGCGGCGGCAAGTAGCACTTTCTATGGAGGCGCGCGCGGCAGAACCCGCGTTCCCTACATATTCGGCGAGGAGTCGATTCAGGAATTTCAGGTCTCCGACAATCCCTATTCCGCAGCTTATGGCGGCGCGGGGTCGGGTTTCGTCAACACGGTAACCAAGTCCGGCACCAACCATATTCACGGTGAGGCTTTCTACTTCAATCGCAACTCCGCTTTTGCGAACAACGACGCAATCGATAAAGCCGCTGGGAGACCGACCCCTTACAATGTGCTCCAGCAGTTCGGCGCGAATGTGGGTGGACCAATCAAGAGCAACAAACTGTTCTACTTCTTCGACTACGAGCAGTCACGCGACAACATGCCAATCTCCATTGTGAACCAGGGTATGGCCGCCCTGAACGTGACCAGCTTCGGGCTGCCTGCCGGAACTGTGCTGCCCGCGCCAAATGCCCCATTCCCTGTTGCGAATCCCGCGAGCACCCAGGCAACCGCCACCGCAACGAATCCGATTTACCTGCAGCAGGTCGCGAATGCCCTGAACGTCATTAAAACGAACCTCGGCAACGCTCCTCGCCAGCAGAACGATCTTCTGTTCTTTCCCAAGGTAGACTGGCAGCTCTCTCAGAAGGACCATCTGACTTTTCATTTCAACTACAACAAGTTCGATGGGCCGGGCGACGTGGTCACCTACACTCCGGTGTCGTTCGGTGGCATTGAGACAATGAGCAACAACTACGTCCGCGACTACGACAGCGGTGTGCATTGGACGCACACGTTTACGCCGGGGCTGCTGAACGATACCTACTTCAGCTACACCTACGACAAGCAGAGCGACACTCCGAGCGGACGCGCTCCATCGCTAAATTTTCCGACGGTCGAGCTGTTTTCCCCCGAATTCTTCATGT
>DAHVZT010000137.1 GCA_027323885.1 Acidobacteriaceae bacterium | reverse complement strand
AGCAAACGAATCTGCTCCAAACTCAACTTCTCCGCTTCGTGCACGCTGATCTTCAATCCTCAGCATGACTCCTCCTTCAGGCTCATCTTCTATTGGAATCAATCCTGTCCTTCAGGCTCATCTTGTATTGGAAAAGAGTTGGCCTTGACACCGGCGACAAGTACAAGCACACTTCCGGAGTGGACAGTTTCTACCTGAAGTGGCGCAACCAGGCCGCAGCTGGAAGAGCCTTGCCAGGCGAGTGAATCAGCTCTGGGGCGTGTGTGGATTCCATGGTCAGTCGAGTTAGTTACACTTTGGACTCAACGCTTGACAGCGTAAACAAGGTGGAAGAAACGGCGGAAGAACTGGCCCAGAAATCCGGGCTGGACGAAGACCAGGTATTTCAGATCACCATGGCGGTACGGGAAGCGGCGGTCAATGCCGTACTTCACGGGAACGCCTATGACCCCCAGAAGAAAATCAATGCGTCCTTTGAAAACACCGGAAAATCTTTGATAATTCGTATTAGTGACGAGGGAAAAGGGCTTGATCCCTCCAAGCTTCCGGATCCCCTGGCGCCTGAAAACCTGCTGAGCGGCTCAGGGAGAGGGATTTTCCTTATCCGTTCCTTTATGGACGAGGTACACTTCAAGTTGTTGAATCCCGGCACCGAGCTGACCCTTGTCAAACATATCGATCCCAACCAGAAAAGCGCCTAAGGAGGTTTTCCCGTGAGCATGAAGATCAGCACCCGCCACGTCGATGGAGTGACCGTTCTCGATCTGAGCGGCCGCATTACGCTTGGTGAAGGCAGCGTGCAATTGCGCGATGCAGTCCGCGATTTACTGTCCAAGGGCCAGAAGGAAATTCTTCTGAACCTGGCCGACGTCAATTACATCGACAGCTCCGGCATTGGCGAACTGGTGAGCGCATTTACGGCGGTCCGCAACCAGGGCGGCGAGTTGAAACTGCTGAAGCTGACGAAAAAAGTGCACGATCTGCTTCAGATCACCAAGCTTTACACAGTCTTCGATATCAAAGACGACGAAGCGGAAGCCATCGGTTCATTCAAGCGCACCAAGTAAGGCCATCCACCTCCAAAGAAAAAGGCTGCCCGCAAAGGCGGCCTTTCGCTTTGGAGGAACGAGTCTATTTCCCGGCTGGCGGAAATGCCACCGTAGGAACCTGTTGCGACGCGGCATTCCCCTGGAAATAATCGTTGTTCCTGTGGAATCCCGCGATATTGGCCCAGATGTTGTTGGGGAACAGCCCAATGAACGTGTTGTAATCCTGCAGCGTCTGATTGTAGCGGCGGCGCTCGACTGCGATGCGGTTTTCCGTGCCCGCCAGCTCATCCTGCAACTGCAGGAAGTTCTGGTTCGAACGCAGTTGAGGGTAGGCCTCGGAAAGGGCCAGCAGGTGTCCTAGTGCGCCGTCAAGCTGATTGTTGGCCGCGATCTTCGACTTTGGATCATGCGCGCTCAGCAGCGCGGCGCGAGCATTGGCGATGTCGGCGAACACCGTGGTTTCATGCGCGGCAAAGCCCTGGACTGTGGCCACCAGGTTTGGGATCAGATCGGCCCGGCGCTGCATGACAACTTCCACCTGGGACCAGGCGGATTTCACCTGTTCGTTCTTTGCCACCATCTGGTTGCGCGCGCTGACGTAACTGCCGAACACAAGCACGCCGACCCCGATAAAAACCAGCAGCACCACCAGAACAACCGTTCCCGTTCGTCTCATCTTTCTCCTTTTTCCTCGATGCCCTTCTTGCCTTCAAACAATACCACTCAGCCGGTACGGAGACGTTCACCAGCTTCCGGACGCGCCTCCGCCGCCAGAACTGCCTCCGCCAAAGCCACCGAAACCGCCGCCCCCATCGCCATCATCGCCGCCGCCAAAGCCTCCGCCTCGCCCGCCTCCGCCCCCCAGGATGTTCCCCAGAATCGTGCCCAGCAGAAAACCCGCCCAGCCACTGGAGCCGGAACGCATGAGGGAAATGAACGCGAAAATAGCGAACAGTGCGAGCAGGAGGTCACGGACGCCGCGCAAAGGATCGGACCGGCGCTGCGGCGCGTAGTTCCGGACCGGCGAGTGCAGAGATACGCCGGCATCCTGGGCGATCACTTGCGAGACGTCACGCACCCCAAGGGTGACGGCAGCATCATAGTCTCCCTGGCGAAGGTACGGCACCATCTCGCGTCCGATGGTTCCCACCTTGCCGTCGGGCAGAATCCCTTCCAGTCCGTATCCAACTTCAAAACGATATTTGTGGTCGTCGGTTGCCAGCAGCAGGAGCAGTCCTCGGTCCGTACCCTTGGGTCCCACCTTCCATTTTTCTTCCAGGCGCACAGCGAAGTCGTCAATGCTGTCGTCCCCGGTGGTGTGGATGGTGACGACCGCGATCTGCGCATGGGCCTGCCGGTCAACCTCCGTGCATAAAGTTTCCAGTTGATTGCGCGTGACCGGAGAAAGCACACCGGCGAAATCGTTCACATATCCGGTCGGCTTCAGGTCCCGGACCCGCTCCGCACCCGCGGAGGGCGCAAGCAGCAGCGGAATCGCGCAAAGGAACAACACTGCCGCAAGCGCGCGCTTGAGGACCGGAGATGGCCGCAGCAGAACCGGAAGGCGTAGAAATCTCATGCTGCCCTGATTGTAAGGCCAGCCGCAGCGGGCGGCATGGGAACGATCGCCGGCGCAACGCGTTTTCTCTACGGCTGGAGGTGCGATCAGGGCCTCTGCTGGCGAGCTCCGAGGGGGGAGTCCAGAGCTAGCTCAGCAATCCCGCTATTGGAGTTTGAAGTTCTCGCTCTGCGCAATCTGGGCGAGTTGTTGTGCCCGATTTTCCGCGGTTGTCCGCAATTGGGTAGTCATGCCCTGCATGTTGGGCGCATTGAGTGTTCCGGCAGCCGCGCTTGCGGTCTGTTGGTCACTCTTGATGTACCCATCCATTTGGCTGATATACGTCGCGTCAAACTGCGTGCCCGTCTGCTTTTTCATCTGCTTCATCGCATTTTTCGTTTGGCTCGGCAGACTGTCCGGGACCATCATATTCGCGCTGGAAGCGGCGTTCGCGAGTGAAGTTCCGAGCCTGCGATTTTCGGCAATCACCTGCTGCGCAAACTTTTTCACATTGTCGTTGGAGCTCTGTTTCAGCGCCACCTTGCTGAGCTCCGCCTCCGCTTTGATGTTGCGGCGCATGGTTCCGATAAAATTGCGCTCCGCCTCGGCTTCGGGATTGTTTTGCTGATTCATGGCGCTTCCAGGCATTCCAGGAGTGTTCATGCCCGGCTGCGGCTGCCCACCGCCGCCCATCCCTGCCTGCGGGCTTCCGCCCATTCCACCCATATGCTGCGCGCGCAGCGAAGTCGGGCAGGTCAGTAGCAGGCCGCCAGCCAGCACCAGAACTGCGTGCAACTTTCCATTCCTGTGCTTCATTGAGAGACCCTCCATTGCTTCCTAATCTGAAACGGCCATAAATTTCGCGTGGCTCTACCTTTATTTAGACGCCGCGCGAATGGAGTTGGTCTCCTGGCCGGGAAAAGTGCTGCCGCAGTAATGTATCTTGAAATTCAGTGCCGCAGCCGCCCGCCGTCCTCGAAGCCATTGCCCTTTCACGCACGGTGGAAGACGTCCGGGAGGGCCCTAAGTCCTTGCTGCGGAACATCGATTTTCGTCTGGAGCAGGGCCAGGTGCTCGCCGTCATTGGCCCGAGCGGCGCGGGTAAAAGCACCCTGTTGCGCCTGCTGAATAGACTGGATGAGCCGACGTCCGGACAGCTTCTTCTCCAGGGCAAAGATTTCCGCGAGATCGAACCTGCTCAGCTTCGGCGGCGGATCGGGATGGTCATGCAGCGCGCATATCTGTTTCCGGGAACCGTCGCCTTCAACATCCGTTATGGTCCCGCGCAACATGGGGTGTCCCTGGAGCACGATCAGGTGGAGGCGCTGCTGGAACATGTCGGAATGAGCGGATACGCCGAGCGCGACACCGCAACCCTTTCCGGCGGCGAGGCGCAGCGCATCTCCATTGCGCGCGCCCTGGCCAACCACCCCGAAGTGCTGCTGCTTGATGAACCGACTTCCGCCCTGGATGACACCTCCAAGGCCGGCGTCGAACGCCTGCTCGCCATGATTGTGCGCGAGCGGGAAACCACTTGTGTTTGGGTGACGCATGAACTGGCGCAAACCCGCCGTGTCGCCGACCTGGTGTTGAGCATGCGCGACGGACATGCCGTTGCGCTTGGCCCTCCCGCGCAGGTGCTGGATGCTTAAATTCCTCTTCCACACCCAGGTCAGTCTCGGACTGGCGCAGGCCGCGGTCGTCGCCCTGGTCACCATAATCGTGGCGCAGCTCGCGGCCCGTCGCGGCGCGCTGATCGGGCGCGAGGTGCCCTTTGCGCTGCTGCGCGGACTGCTGCAGATCCTGGCGGTCGGGGCGTTGCTTGCACTTCTTTTGCGCGGCCCATGGTGGACTTCCATTCCCATGCTGGCGGCCATGATCCTGGCTGCCGGCACCATCATCCGCCAGCGCGTGCCGGAGCTGCCCGGCGCCTACAGTATTTCCCTGCTCTGCATGTGCGCGGGCGCCGGCGGGGTCATTGCCTTTATGGCGATTCTGGGAATCGTGGAGCCCAAGGTCACTATGCTGATACCGGTCGGCAGCATGGTCATCGCCAACAACATGAACATCCAGGCGCTCTTTCTCAACCGCTTTCTGGGCGAAGTGCGCGCCCATCGCGGCGAAATCGAATCCGCTCTGGCGCTTGGCGCTAAACCCGGAAGTGCCGTCGCCCCTTACCTGCGAGCATCCTTTGACGCCAGTCTGATTCCCGCGGCAAACAACGTGCGGTCCCTCGGTATCGTATGGATTCCCGGAATCATGGCCGGGATGGTGCTGTCCGGGTCTTCCCCGGTCTATGCGGCTCTCTACCAGTTTGTGGTGCTCGGCATGATTTTTACCGCCGGGGCCATCAGCTGTATCGTCGCCACGCAACTCGTTCCCCGGCGCATTTTCACTCCGCACCAGCAGCTACGAGCCCTCACTCGCTAGCGGAAAGCTCTGCGCAAAACCGGTCCACACCTACTTCTTGTCATCCGGGCCGGGCTCTTCCACGCCATACACCAGGAAGGGCGCATCCTCCGCATAGTTATGCTCGACGCCCGGACCTTTCAGGCTGAAGACCACATCATATTCTCCATTGGCCAGCTTCAGCTTAGGGTCGTCCAGCGGGAACGCCGTCGTTCCGACCAGGCTGCCGTCCGGCGCAGTCAGCCAGTGGACTGGCTGCTCCACCAGCTTCGAACCCTTCGCGTCAATAATCGTAAACGTTCCCTTCCACGCCTTGGATGGCTTGTTGGTCAGCTTGCCGATCGGGGTGACGCGCACCAATGTCCAGACCACATCCTCCGGCGAGTAGTAGTGACTGGGATCCGGCTGCAGTTCGCAATTTCCCGCACGCAAATAATCCAATCCGGTCTGCTTGGCGTTGGGGCCCTGCGGCGGCGGAGCGAAAGTACAGCTTTTCCCGATCACCAGTGAACTGATCATCACGTTCTCGGTCCCACTCGGCTCCACGGTAAACGGCGCCGAAGCGGCAGCCGCAATTTTCTGCGCCGGGTCAACCGCGCCCACCCGCAGCATGTACGCGCCGGGAACTACCTCGAACGCGGCATTCCAGATTGGCTCCGACGTCGACCAATCCAGACGCCCGACCGTGGTGTTGAGCATGAATCCGCTGCTCGTTTGCTGCAACTGCAGACCCGCATCCAAGGTCGGAGGAGGAGGTGTTTTGCCCGACCAGAAGAAACCGGTGCTCATATATTGCGTACCGGTTCTGCCGTCCGGATGAGGGAAATACTCCAGTTGCGTTGCCAGCTCCAGCGGGGAGGAATCGACCGGAGGCGGGTTCTTCAGCACCTCGCGCAATTTCGGCGGGGCCTTCGCCAGTTCCTGGAGCTGCCGCAGGTTCGGCGCGATGTAATACGGCGGCACGCTCAAAATCATCTTTGGCCGGCGCGCGGTTACCGACACGGCGTGCGGCTGGCCGTCCATCTGGCTCTGCTGCAGATGAATATCCAGATCATAGGCGCCCATCCCATCCTGCTGAATTTCATGAATCGTGTCACTGACCAGATTGGAAATCCATCCCTCCAGGTGGTCGTTGCGGGTGAGCAGCATCCAAGGTCCAAAACCGAGCGTGTAGTAATAGGGAAACAGCCCGCGCAGACGCCCGATCTCCTGAAAGCTTTCCGCCGCATAGATCACCGCACCGGCATCTCGCGCGGCGCTCCCGACATCGTGCGCTTCAAAGTTCTCATAGACGAGCTGCATCCCGTTGTAAACCTCTTCATGGAAAATGTCGCCCAGCGTCAGCACGACCCGGCGCCCCGGCAATTCGCGCATACTCGCGATGGCCAGCGAAGCGGTCAACCGCCAGCTATCCAGGTCGGTGTCCGCAGGATTTTCCCTTTCGATTCTCTGCAGGTCGGCGATTACCGTCTTCATGTCGCGGGTGTACGGCGTCTGGTCGCCCCCATCGTCCAGAATGGAAATGTTCCAGCCCAGGTTGGGCATCGTGCTCAGGTCCCGGATCGCGTCCTCAATTCCGTCTTTGCGGTATTGCGGGCCATCGAACGGAATGATGATCAGCATGTTGGGCCGGTCTTCCGGCTGGCCGGTGGCCGGATTGATGGTCTGGTCCCACGGGCGGGAAAGCTGGAACGGTTCGGGTTTACCGTTTACGTCGAGTTCCAGATCGGACGCTTTCAAATTGCGGACAGGAAGCGCAGTGTCATGGCCGATCGCGATCAATGGAATACGGACAGTCTGAGCATCCTGGATCATCTTCGACGCGGATGCCGTGTTTGCAGCGGGCAGCGGAGTGCTCGGTTGGGTGACAGCGGGGGCCGCAATCTGCCCGGCTGCCATCCCGCAGCTCAAAATTGCGCCCATGATTCCGGATCGCCAGATTACCTTGCTCACGCGCATATTCTCCTCGGCTTACTTTACCCCAGTCTCTGGCTCGGCATTGTTCCTGAGGTTCGCTCCATCAAAGAACCGGCCGTAAGAACCGGCCGTAATTTCGCGGCCGCTCGGTTTCCGTTTTCGTCGCCGCACCCTATATTGGATGTTGAAACCACGATGCCAACTGCCATGAAAATCAAGCCGCCTGTCGCTCGCCAAGAACCCCGTTCTGTCACCCACCATGGCCACACCCTGCACGACGACTACGCCTGGTTGCGGGAAAAAGATTCCAGCGAGACGCTTGCCTACCTGGAGGCGGAAAACCAATATACGGCAGCCATCATGGAACCGGCCCAGCCGTTGGTGGATCGGCTCTACTCGGAAATGCTCAGCCACATCCAGCAGACGGACGTCTCCGTTCCTTACCGGGAAGGTAAATTCGACTATTACACGCGCACAGTGGAGGGTCAGCAATACCCCATTTTTTGTCGCGTGCCGGCGAACGAGGCGAGCGCCGGGCGTCCGCTGCCCCCATTGCACGGATATCCGGAGGAACAAGTACTGCTCGATGGGAATGTCCTGGCCAAAGACCAGGCGTTTCTGTCGATTGGCGCCTTCATCGTCACGGACGACGGAAAATGGCTTGCCTACTCGACCGACAACACCGGCTTTCGGCAATACACCCTGCACGTCAAGAACCTGGCGACCGGCGAGACGATGCATTCGCTGGCGGAACGGGTCGGCTCCGTTACCTGGGCGGCGGACAATCGGACGCTGTTCTATAGCGTGGAAGATGAAGAGACCAAACGCCCATACCGGATCGAGCGGCGAACCCTGGACCTGGCTGAGAGCGGATTTTCGGCCCCGGAGCTTGCCTGGGAGGACCCGGATGATCGCTTCAACGTCGGCGTGGGGCGCACGCGCGATGGCAAGTTTCTCCTGTTTGAATCCGCGAGCCACACCACCAGCGAGCAGTGGCTGCTGGACGCGGGCGATCTTGCGCAACCGCCCCGCTGTATTGAGCCGCGCCGCGACAATATCGAATACTACGCCGATCATCGTGAAGGCGCGCTCTTCATCCGCGTAAACGATGCCGGGCGCAATTTCCGCCTGGTCACGGCCCCCGCTGCTACGCCGGGCCGCGCACATTGGCAGCAGGTACTGCCGCACCGCGAAGAGGTCATGCTGGAAGACATCGACCTGTTCCGCAATTTCTTCGTCGCGTGCGAGCGCTCCGGAGGATTACCGCGACTGCGCATCTACGACTTTTCTCCTCATGGAGAAGTGAAGACGCCGCCGCGCGAAATCTCGTTCCCCGAACCCGCTTATACAGCGACTCCGGGGACCAACCGCGAATTCGACACCGGCGCCTACCGCTATGGCTACACCTCGCTGGTTACTCCAAGTTCGGTCTTTCAGTATGAGCTCAGAACCGGTACCAGCACCCTCCTCAAGCAGGTTGAAATTCCCGGCGGCTTCGATGCCTCTCTCTACGCTTCGGAACGTGTTTTCGCAACCGCGATGGACGGTGTTTCCATCCCAATCTCCCTCGTGTATCGAAAGGACGCATTCCAGCCCGGCAAGAACCCGCTGTATCTGTACGCCTATGGATCCTATGGATACTCCCTGCCGATCGGCTTCAATGCAACCCGGCTCAGTCT
>DAHVZT010000113.1 GCA_027323885.1 Acidobacteriaceae bacterium | reverse complement strand
CGGGATTGTCCCCTCAACCCCAGCGCATATGGGGTACGCATTCTGAGGGCAAGGTCAAGTCGCCACATGTAGACTTATTGATAGGGGGAAATCATGGAGGACCGGGGCCTAACGATGACGCGCGCCGTAAAGGTGTGGGAGGGAGACGCCGAGCTGACCGAGATTACGCTCGTTAAGAAATCGAAGACGGTTTGGGTCGCGGTGGGCAATTACGTGGGCAAGCGGATCGAGGTTCAGGGAAGATCTGCCAACTCCGCTACCGCCCTTTCGCGCGATGCGGCCCATTACAGAAGCAACTAAATTCTCGTGTATTGTAGCGTACTCGGAATCCACGTATCGTGCGTTTTTTGCCGTTTTGAGCGTCGTGAAGAATCAATATGTTGTTTAGATCGCTACGCGACAGCATTACGAATCCCTCGTGCTCCGCGATCTGGTCACCAAATCCTGAATGAAAACAAGGAGATGCCCAAAGTCCGCAGTTTCCGGGCATTCCTCGCGATTCCGCCTTCGAAAGGGACGAGAGGCGAATGCCATAGGGGAACTTCGGCCTCTTTCGACCGAAATCTCCCGCTAACTTCGAGGAGTCCCTTTTCAGGAAACGCACGGCGGGTCTGGCGGGCAAGAGCAGATGGTGCGATGGATTCCCAAAATGTCCAAATGTGATAATTCCTTACCAGCAGGCCCAAGCGGGCCGAATCGAAAGGCGAACCATGGCCACGCGGATCCGTTCCCACGCCAAAATCAATCTTGGTCTCGCGATAGGGCCCGCGCGGGAGGACGGCTATCACGGCCTGGCGACGATCTATCAGACGCTGGCAATCCATGAATTTGTGGAGGTCACGGCCACGCCGCTGAAGCCTGGGGCAGCGAGCCAGATTACCATCCGCTGCAATGACAAGCGCGTGCCGTGCGATGCGCGCAACACCTGCTGGAAGATGATCGAGGGGGCGCTGAAGCGCATGGACCTGGCGGCACAAGTGAGCCTCTCGATTGAAAAGCGGCTGCCGGTCCAGGGCGGATTGGGAGCAGGCTCGGCCAACGCGGCGGCGGCGCTGATCGGCCTGGAAAAAGAGCTGGGTACAGCGCTTTCCGATGTCGAGCGGCTGGTCCTGGCTGCGGAAGTAGGCTCCGACGTTCCTCTGTTTCTGGTCGGCGGCACAGTGCTCGGGCTGGGCCGCGGCGAGCAGGTGTCCGCCCTGCGGGACTTGCCGGAGATGGCCTGTGTCGTGGCGGTTCCGGGCGTTGGAGTCTCGACCCCGCAGGCCTTTCGCGACTGGGACCGGCTTTCTGGCGCCACAAAGGAAACCAACACGCCTGGGGCGGAAGGATTGACCGCACCTGACGGTTCCGATAGGCTAGAGCAGTTAGGTACAACGTGGGCGTCGGTCCTGACCGGTTCCCAGCAAGCACGTTTCAACACCACCGGTGTCTTTCCAGTTACAGTAAAGAAAGACCGGGCCGAGAATCTTCTTCTCGAGCTTGTCCGCGCCGGGATCGTGAACGACTTCGAACGGGTCGTCTTCACACAGTATCCCTCCTTGCGCGGCATCCTCGAAATTTTAAAGAACGATTCTGACGGAGAGCCTTCTGCGATGCACGCGGCGCTTTCCGGTTCCGGCTCGGCGCTTTTTGGCTTGTATGGAACGGCGGAGGAGGCCGGGAATACGGTCAAGCGGCTCACGGAAAAGGGAATCAAGGCATTCACAACGACGACTGTTGGCCGTGAGCGGTATTGGCGCGAGATGGAATTGCCAGGTTAGCTTCGCGAACCTGGGCACCCGATGTTCGTTGGACAGCTTTTTGGGCGATCGACTAACGGTAGGTCAAGTGCCTTTGGAGCACTCGGTCTAGGTTCGAATCCTAGTCGCCCAGCCAGTTTTGGCAGTACTGTTTTTTGCTTGTTAACCGCGTCGCAGAACCGGAACATCTGCGGCAAACCGTTCTTCCGGATTGGCAGCCTGCTAACGAACGGCTGCCCGCCGGAATGTTGTAGTTCGGAACACCAACGCCAACCAGCTTGGAGGTCCCAGACTTATGAAAGGTGACGCATCTGCCGGTTCAGCCACGCTAGCAGTGGAAACAGCGGCCGCTTTGACCAATGAAGACGGAACTGCCGCGGCAAGCGGCGCAAGCGCCCGCCCAGCATCAGGAAGAAAACGCGGCAAGTCCTACAGCGAGGACAAGCGCTTCAAGATTTTCAGCGGTACGTCGAACCGGCCGCTGGCGGAAGAGATTTGCAAATTCGTGGGTGTGCCGCTGGGCGAAGTCCGCCTGCAGCGGTTTTCCGACGGAGAGGTTTACTTTCAGCTTCTGGAAAACGTTCGTGGGGCGGACGTCTTTGTGGTGCAGCCGACCTGCTATCCGGTCGATCAGCATTTGCTGGAGCTGCTCATTATGATTGACGCGCTCAAGCGTGCATCCGCCGGGCGCATCACCGTGGTGATTCCGTATTACGGCTATGCGCGGCAGGACAGAAAAGACCGTCCGCGGGTGGCGATCTCCAGCAAGCTGGTTGCAGATTTGCTGACCACCGCCGGGGCGAACCGGGCTTTGCTGGTGGATTTGCATGCGGCGCAGATTCAAGGTTTTTTCAATATCCCGGTGGACCATCTGTTTGCCAGCCCGGTGCTGGTGGGTCATTTCCGGGAGCTGAACCTGCCCGATCTGACGGTGGTATCGCCGGATGCGGGTGGTGTGGAGCGGGCCCGTTTTTTTGCAAAGAAAATGGAGGCCCCGCTGGCGATTGTGGACAAGCGGCGGACTGACATCAATATTTCGGAAGTGATGCACGTGATCGGCGATGTGGAAGATCGGACCTGCCTGATTCTGGACGATATTGTGGATACGGCAGGCACGCTGATCAAGACCGTCGATGCATTGCTGGATGCAGGCGCCAAAAAGGTCTACGCCTGTGCGACCCATCCAGTGCTGTCCGGTCCGGCGATGGAGCGAATTGTGAACTCCCGGCTGGAACAACTGGTGGTCACCAACACGATTCCGCTGCGGGAAGAATCGCTGGGGTCGGAGAAGATCAAGGTGCTATCGATTGCCGGTCTGATTGGGCGGGCCATTGAAAGCATCCATATGGAGACGAGCGTCAGCAGCTTATTCAGCTAGCGCCCATCTCTCGAGACTCAACTTTTGTGAGCAGATTTGCTGACAGAACCTAACAGTGTGGCGCGGCAGTTGACGGCCACGAGAAGGGAGCGGCGCTCCAACGCCGTGCCCGAAGGGAAACCAAACAATGAGCACACCGGAAGTAGTCACCGCAATTCCTCGTGAGGGCAAATTTACCAAGAATGTTGCGCGGCGAGTGCGCGTGGCCGGCAGCATCCCGGCCGTCGTGTATGGCGCGAAAGAGCCGTCGATGGCGGTCACGGTCGATCCGAAACAGATTCGGCGCATCCTCCATTCGGAATCCGGCCACAATACGATTTTTGACCTGAGCGTCGGCGGTTCAACCTCCAAAGTGATGGTGGTTGACTGGCAGAATGACCCGATCAAAGGCGGTCTGATTCACATCGACATGAAGCGAATTGCCATGGACAAGACCATTCGCGTGCAGGTGCCCATTCAGTTGCAGGGTATTCCTGTCGGGGTCAAGACCCAGGGCGGAATCCTCGATCAGGTACTGCGCGAGATCACCGTGGAGTGTCTGCCTTCCGATATCCCCAGTCACATCGATGTGGACGTGAGCGAGCTCGCGTTCGGCATGGTGATTCGTGTGGCCGATCTGCCGCACGGCGGCAAGCTGAAGTTCATTACGGATGAAGATGCAACGGTGGCCAACATCACGGCAGTGCGCGAAGAGGTTGCCGCGACGCCCGATGCGCTTGCGGCTGCGACTACGGCGGAGCCGGAAGTGGCGAAAAAAGGCAAGCAGGACACCGAGGCTGCGGCTGGAGACAAGGACAAGAAGGACGCCAAGAAGTAATTGCCGGACTTATGGGAATGTCTGGCGGCGTGAACTCGAACGTAACGTTGATTGTCGGGCTGGGCAATCCCGGCATCGAGTATCAGTTCACGCCGCACAACGTGGGATTTCTGGCCATCGACCGGCTGGCGGAACGTTGCGGCGCGGTTGTGAACAACCGGCGGTGCAAGGCGCTCACGGCTTCCGCGCAGCTTGCGGGCAGACGCGTACTGCTGGCCAAGCCGGAGACTTTCATGAACCTCAGCGGGTTGTCTGTGGGTTCGCTCGTAGAGGAGTTGCAGCTCGATCCGCAGCGGGACGTGATTGTGCTCTATGACGACGTGGCTTTGCCGCTGGGGAGCATAAGAATACGGGAACGGGGCAGCTCCGGCGGTCACAACGGAGTGAATTCAATTACCGGCGCGCTGGGAACTCCGGAGTGGCTGCGGGTTCGCATCGGGGTTGCGCCGGAGAGTGAACCGGCTGCGGAAGCTGCGCGGCAGGGCCGGAGAAATTATGTACTTACGCCATTTCGCAAGGCAGAACTGGCGGTGCTGGATACTGCGCTGGATCAGGTGGCAGTCGCAGTGGAAGTGATCCTGGCGGAAGGCGCTGGCGTGGCCATGAACCGGTTCAACCGGCGGCTTGGCGGCGAGGAAGAGTAGACGACGGAAACTCTCCTGCTGAAGGAAACGAAGGAACTTGCGTTGTGCGGGAATTGAGTTCAAGTGAACCGGCCGAGATGGCCAATGCGGTTGGAGAAACCGCGGAAATGAGAGACGAATGGAACGTAAATACGAAGTGATGTTTATCCTGCGCCCGGACATAACGGCGGAAGATGCGGACCGGGTCATTACCAATCTGGAGTACACGGTCACCAAAGGCAATGGCAAGCTGCTGTCCAGCGAAAAGCTGGGGAATCGCAAACTCGCCTACACCGTTCGCAAGTTCAACGAAGGCAATTACAACCTGTTCACCGTGGAGGCCGACGGCAGTCTGGTGGCCGAACTGGAACGCCGTTTGCGCGTCACGGAGCCGGTGATCAAGTTCATTACGGTTCGCATGGATGAGGAAGAAAAGCGAATCAACAAAATCCGCAAACTGCGTTCGACCAAAGTGAAGCAGAGTACGGTGAATGCGCAGGCAGCCCATGCCGCAGCGGCGGCGGCCAGCGCAGCTCAGGCGGTACCAGCCCAGCCGCCAGCCAGCGCGGAAACACCTGCGGAGCCTACGGAAGCGCCAGCCGCCATCGCATAGATGTTCTTCTGCGGGATGGAATAAGTCGATCCGGGCGATTCGATTTCAACCGGAACGGCGGACGAGCACCGTGGTGCCCGCAACAGATTTGGAACAGCGCAGTTTACCGCCGAAGAAGAACTTCGGCACGAGAACGAGAAAAGGAGTCGCACCATGGCAGAAGAAAGATCGCAATCCGCACCACCGGCCGGCCCCGGAGGCCCTCGGCCGCCGCGTCCCGCAGGAGTTTCCGGCCCAGGCGGACGCAAGTTTTTCCGCCGCAAGAAAGTATGCAAGTTCTGCGTTGAAAAGATCGATGCAATCCCGTACCGCGACGTGCGTCTGCTGCAGGGCTTTGTCGCTGAAAGCGGGAAAATCGTTCCCCGCCGGCTGACGGGTGTCTGCACAACGCATCAACGTCGCGTTACGCGAGCCATCAAACAGGCCCGGAACATTGCGCTGCTGCCGTTTGCGCAGCGCCACTAGAGCCAAAGAATTTCTGGAGATCAAAAATGGAAGTCATTCTGAAAGAGGACGTCGACAACCTGGGTCACCGCGGGGATGTCGTGAAGGTAGCGCAGGGCTTCGGGCGCAATTTCCTGCTGCCCAGGAAGCTGGCCATTGAGGCAACCGCGGGCAATAAGGCAGTCATTGAACAGATGAAGGCCTCATCTGTCCGGCGCTCGGTAAAGGAAAAAAGCGACGCCGAACTGCTGCTGCAGCAACTGGAGCAGGTCGCGCTGGAATTCAAGCGGAAAACCGGCGATAACGATCATCTGTTCGGCTCAGTCACGGGTGCCGATATTGCGCAGGCCCTGGAGGCCCAGGGCTTTCACATCGATCGCCGTAAGGTGCATCTGGAAGAGCCGCTCAAATCTATCGGGGAGTTTTTGATTCCGGTACGCCTTCATCGCGAAGTGACGGCGCACGTCAAAGTGACCGTCTCCAAGGAAGCGGACGCAGAGTAGCTCGTTTTTGATGGGAACTGTCCTCCTGAGCGAACGGCGACGTTCGCTCAAGTCGCAATATCCTTCCCTTCCGTTCAGGATGACAGTTCTTCCGGTTTGCTAGAGCGGTTCTAGAGCAATTCCTGTAATGATGTAGACTGATTGTGGCGATTGTCTGCGACGACGAAAAACGATGGCTAAGCCCTATGGGGATGATCTGCGCCGTAAGTTTCTGTTGGCCTACGACCAGGGGGAGAGTTCTCTGGAGCAG